>DAOWJX010000208.1 GCA_030640155.1 Candidatus Aegiribacteria sp.
ATTCCCCAGAACGTCAGACCCTGAAGGAACTGTCCTCTGACTCCCGAATCGGGGTCTCCTGTCGCTGCATTAACCAGGTCCGCTGTCTCATCTGATTCCATTACCCATGGCCTGCAGAGCGTTCCCGCGACTGACCCCCTGACTTCGGAGCTGCCCTTTTCCATCATTATCCTGTACATGCTGATAATCGATTCATCAGCACTCTTTATAGAACTCAGCAGAATATTGAGAACATCGGTAAGAACAGTTCCGGACTCTTCAGCAGCAATGTGCAGAAGAAGTTTAGCCCTCACTTCGTCAGACAGGCTGCTGTAAAATCCGGCCAGGAAATACCCTGCCCGTCTCACGCCTGATTCAGAGCTTCCAATAAGAGTATCCGCAAATGCCCGGATGATAGGAGCATCTTTCGAAAGAAGCTCTTGAATTCCGTTATCGATTGCCCACATCTTCATCGTATCGCTAACCGCTAAATAGGCTTCACCGCTTCCCAGAATCCTTCGGAAAGGTGCTATACCCCGGGCTGCAAGAGAACTACTGTAAAGCGACTCAAGCTCTTCTGTGGATGGAAATCTCCTGTCTTCCTGTACAATCAGTCGATCCAGGAACTTGAACAGCGTTCGCTTGAAGACCGCCTCGGGAACTACCGGGTCGAAAGCTGCTAGCAGGAGGAGTTCGGCTTTCTTCAGAGAATCCTGAGATCGGAACCACTTGAGAGCATCCTGACCCTGCTTCAATCGCCATTTTCTACTTGTTGAAGGTTCCGGAAGTTTGATGTGCGCATCGTGATAGGTATTAAAAATCACGGCTATTTCCGGTGAAGATGTCGCGAGAATCAGCCTGTGTCTTGTTTCGGTTGCTCTGATCATCAGTGAGAGAACCATTGACCAGAGACGAACCGGATAGACATCCACGATTCTCCTCAGTGTATCAATATCCAGGAATACCGCGCAGTCCTCCGGTCCGGTAAGAAGCTGCACTACCTCTCCGAAGTAAAGGTCGCGAGTTATGAATTCAACAGGATTCAAACCCTCCTGAGCAGCTTCAATCAGAAGCCTGCGGGCAATAGTGGTTTTCCCTGCTCCCAGAGAGCCGCTGAGGCAAACGAAGCCCCGTTTTGCGAAGACTTCCCGCGCATTCTCATATGAATTCTGGTCCACAGGTGAAACATCGATGTCTCCGTACGATTGAATCAATTCCTTACCTTCAGGGAAGGGAAAAGACTCCCGGTTCAATCCACGAAGCCAATCCTGAACCTGATCACGAAGGAGTTCCCTTCCTTCACTGGCCGAGGAGAACGACCAGCAGAGGCTCTGATCGGAAAGCTTGAGCGCTACAGGATCATCTTCAGGTTCAGTCAGGTGACATATACCTGCTATTGGAATCCCGCGTCTGTAACAATTAAAGTATGTGTTTCTCATTTGAGCGGAAAGAGGACCATCGATTATCAGAAGAAGTGCATCGGGAAGCAGAGCATCAGGATCGACCAGTACAGTATTGTCAGCCCATCTTGGTGGAATCAGCAGCTCTGCGTCTCTCCTGACAAGGTCCTGAATCCCGCCGGGAAATCCCCTTTTCTCGAATACTGCTGCAAGTCTGAAACTGTTCACCGAATCCGAGCTGCTTTCAGGTCAGAGGCCAGATAAGAGTAACCCTAGTTTTTCCCTCGGGCGTAAGACCGAATTCCACCCATCTTGCCAGATTTCGTGCAATAAGGACTCCGCGTCCCCTGGAAGAAAGAAGCTCCTCTCCTTCTCCCGGATCAAATCCTGGAGCCATGTCGGGTTCCCAGATACCTTCATCATCAATAAAGAAACGAATCCTGCTCTGGAAAGTATCAATGCTGATTGTGATAATTTTCTCAGGATCGTTGCCGTTCCCGTGCTCCATTCCGTTCTTAACAAGTTCGATAACCGCAACTGATAGGGAGGATAGTTCATCTTCCTCCACTCCAGCGTATTTCCCGATACTTTCGACAAAAAGCTGAAGAGGTTCCAGAACGGAAATTTCGCTTGGCAGCCGAATCTCTATTGTTCGCACAGCTATTCTCCGAAGCTGTTCAGCGCTTCCTGCTCATCATTATAAGTTTCGAAGATAGTGATCAGTTTTGTAATGATAAACAGTTCATGAATTTTCTTGGTGGCATTGAGGATCCTGAGAGATCCATCTGCTCTGGAGAGAGTTGTATGACCGGAGACTATCACTCCAAGTCCTGAACTGTCCATCCAGGTGACTTTTCCAAGGTCAAGCAACACTTTAGAAATATCCTGATTAACAGCATTCTGAAACACTGTTTTCACATCCATGAGCTCAGGACCGCCAATAACTTTGCCGGAAAGAGAAACGACAAGCACATCACCCTTCATCTCTTCCTTGATCTTCAACTCGGACCTCCTTTGAATCATTTCCGGTTAAGCACACTTTCAACTTTCTTCTCCTGAATATAGCCGTAAATTGTCGATGTCCAAATCATGAAAGCTGAATCAGTATATTTATCATGTTGAATACACTTTTTCGTAGGATAATAGCGCTATGCGTTAGTGATTCGTTATTCTTTTGAAACAGGCTCTGTATCCTTATTATCCTTAGCTATTACTTTTTTTCATGACATCTAATAGTATTCTTCCCAGTTCAGCAACGCGATAGGGCTTTTTAATGCATCCATAGAATCCAAATTTCTCATAGTTAGCCATTACCGGATCTTCTGAATAGCCGCTTGATACAATCGCTTTTGCTCCGGGATCCATTGAAAGAAGCAGGGCAATCGCGCTTCTTCCCCCCATTCCTCCAGGTATTGTCAGATCCATGATAACCACATCAAACGGCTTGCTGCTCCTCATCACTTCTCTGTATTTTTCCAGGGCTTCTTCACCGTTCTCAGCGAAATCAACCTTATAGCCCAGATGTCTGAGCATCCCGCCCGCAACGTCACATACCATTTTATCATCATCCATGACAAGGATATTTCCTTCACCGGAAAGTGCTTCCTGTTCAAGTTCCATTCCGGCAGGTAAATCTCTGTCTGAAGCAGGAAGATACAGGCGGAATTCAGTTCCAACCCCAATTTCGGAATCAACAGTAATATACCCGTCATGTTTTCTCAGAATGGAATAAACAATTGAAAGTCCAAGACCGCTTCCTGTCTGTTTCGTTGTGAAGTATGGATCGAAGATCTTCTCCAGCTGCTTTGCGGGTATCCCGATGCCCTTATCCGAAATCGTAACAGTTACATATCTTCCTTCCGGTAATGAAGGGATCTCATCCAGATTGATTACAGTATTTTCTACAGTGACTCTGATCACGCCGCCTTCCGGCATTGCCTGATCCGCATTGATGATCAGGTTGCTGATTACCTCACTGATCTGTCCTTTATCAATTTCAACAACCCAGAGGTTTTCGGGAATGGAGATATCTCCCCGTGATTTCGATCCTCCAAGCGCGAAATTCATTGTTTCATTGATGAGGTCAGTAATGAATGTTGTCTCTCTGACAGGCGCGCCGCCCTTTGAGAAAGTAAGAAGCTGTTGTGTCAGATCTCTGGCCCGCATGGACGCGTTCTCCGATTTTGTCAGTATCTTGTACACACTGTCGGAAGGTTCAAGTGACATCTTCGCGAGAGAGATATTCCCGAGTATCGCTGAAAGCATGTTATTGAAGTCATGGGCCAGACCGCCCGCAAGGATACCGATCGATTCGAGCCGGGCAGTCTTCCTGAGCTCTTCCTCCGTCTTTCGGTGCTCTGTAATGTCGCGGAAAACAACAACGGCGCCGACCAGCCTCCTTTCCCTGTCCTGAATGGGAGCACAACTGTACGCAACCGGTCTTTCCGAGCCGCTTTTGTCAACAAGAATCATATGATCGGAGTAGCTGATGACATCCATTGATTCCAGTACTTCATCTACAGGATCGAGGCAGGATTCTTTTGTATTCTCATTAATGATACGGAAAACACCGGTAAGTTTCTTTCCCTCTGCTTCATCCTGCAGCCATCCTGTCAGTTCTTCGGCAACCCTGTTAATCATGATAATCTCACCGGCGGTATCAGTCGCGATGACAGCGTCACCAATCGACCTTAATGTAACCGCCAACATTTCCTTTTCCGCCTCGAGCGCCTTCTCAGCGATTCCACGCTCGGTAAGATCTTTTGCCGCCTGTTCGAAAAGCTGAGCGTTCTCGATTGCGATCGCTGCCTGATCTGCCATAATCCGGATGATGAACACATCCTGCTCATCAAACGCGTTAACCTTATCGCTCTGAACATCAAGAACACCGATCACCCTGCCCTTTACACTGACAGGAACCGTCAGCGCGGAACGGACATCAGGCAGTTCATCTATAGGAAAATATCGGGGCTCAAGTCTAATATCACCGACAAGAAGATGTTCGCCCGTAGCTGCAACATGGCCGCAGATACCGTCTTTCCCCACTTCTAGAAATATCCCCCTTGTCGGTGCGACATCGAAACCGGCTCCCGCCCTGATCGAAATCATACCTGTTACGGAATCGATCAGAAGTATCGAGACATAACGATAACCGAACGACTCGTGAATAAGAGACACGGTAAGTTCCAGCAGCGAATCCAGTTCAAGCATTGATGCGATGTTCCGGCCTATCTCTCCGAGCGCAGCGAGCTGTGAGACTCTCTGCTCAAGAGTTGTCTCCGTTCGCTTCCTTTCGCTGATTTCATCTTTCAGTTTACTGCTGGATACATCCAGATCCTGCAGAATGTTGAGTGTCGCGATTCTCTGCTGCTCACTTTTCTCGTACCGCTCTCTCAGTTCAACTGTTCTATCCGATATGGTCCTTTCCAGGTCGGCGGTATATTCCTTGAGGCTGTTTCTTGATTCACTCAGCTCCCCGGTCATATCACTGAATGCTCTGGAGAGTTCTCCCGTTTCATCTTTTGCTTTTGACCTGATCTTAAAATCAAGATTTCCCTTCATTATCTCTTCCACGCCCATTTTCAGATTCTCGATGGGTTTTGCCAGACCTGATGAGACAACTATTGAAAGGGACAAACCGAGGACAAGCACACCGGCCATAACGATCAGCATGCTTCGCGTTAACTTCTCAATTGGGGCAAATGCTTCATCGGTGCTGATTTCGGCAATAAGGATGCAGTCGATATCTGGAATATGGTTATGAATGCTGATGACATTCTCTCCCATATAATTCCTGGTGAAAACAGCTACAGGTTCATGTTCTTCACTCCCGAACTGACAGGTTTCCGCAATACCTCCCGCTGTCTCCAGATCAACTTCCACACTCAGAATAGCGTCTTCGATGTATATAGAAGGAGTGAGCATGAGACCGTTTCTGTCAATTATGTAAACCTCACCTGTCTCTCCGAGACCTGTCCTGTCTGTTACAGAAGAAAACAATTCCTCATCGACGTCAAAATTGACCACAACCGCTCCGCGGAATTCACCGGAATGGAAAATCGGAGCTGAAATGCTGATTACCGGGTTATCCGTAAATCGCGAAAAGTGCAATTCCCCTTTATAGGCCCCGTCAATGGTAACATTCTGAAATAATGGGTTCGTACTGAGATCGGTCCCGACGTCTGAGTGTGTTGAAATAATCACTATGCCATGCCTGTCAAGAACTCTGAACCGTGAGATCGCATCGTAAGAAGTAAGCATAGCTCTGGTTCTTCTGTTAACGGCTTCAACTGCTTCGTACGTGCTTTCTGTATCTTTAACAAGATCTATAAAAACATTTCCTGTTGATGTGAGTACTGCGAGTTCTTGATACTCGTTCAGAATCGAATTGACGTATCGCGATCTGATCTCCGCTATAGAGGCAAGATGACTGATCATCTGTTCTTCAAGAATACTCTTCGAGATGCTTCTCACTACAATAATCACGGACAGTCCAGTAGCTATAATCACAGAGAAGGCTACAAGGAGCACCTTTGAGCGTATTCTCACCGCGATGCCTCTTTTTCAGATTCTTCAGGCAGACTGAACCTTGGTTCTCTGTCAAGTTCCTCAAGGAGGAAGTTTATCTCCCGCTTCAACTCCACCATTTTCAGTTCTCTGCCGACCGCGAGTGAATTGAATTTCTCGAGCTCTTCGTTCTTTCTCCTGAGGTCGTTCTCTCTTTTCACTCGATCTGTGATGTTCCTGGCTATCTTGATGACCTCGATAACATTTCCGTTCCCGTCCTTCACAGGAACTCCGATGTCTTCCCAGTAGCTTTCACCTTTTGTTCCTTCAACAGCCTGCTGGTGCATGATACCGGTTTCGTTTTCTCCCGATTTTATGGCTTTAATAATAGGGCAACCATCGCATGGTTCTTCAATCCCGGGAAAGGCCCTGTAGCAGAACTGGCCGATGCAGTCAGGGTTCATGGAAAGGGCCGTTCTGTTGGCCCAGAGTACTTTAAGATCCGTGTCCATCAGTATTATCATATCGGGGGAACCGTCGAGAAGAGCCTGTTTCTGAGCCTCGCTCTTCCGCAGCGCGTTTTCCATTCTCTTTCGCTCGGTAATCTCGCGCATGAATACCAGACCTGCACGGCTGCCCTCGTGGGTTGTAACACCGATATTGAGTTCAACGATGATCTCCTGCCCCTCAGCGGATATCAGTACCGTTTCGTACTTCTGCCGATCATCAATACCCTTAGCGAACCTCTCATATTCCGCGATTATTCTCTCTCTACTGTCAGGATGAATAAAATCGATGAACGGTTTATCGATGCCAAAACCACTGGGATAACCCATAAGTTCATATAAAAGAGGATTTGCGAAAACGATCCTGGCGTCCTGAAGTATGCAGATACCGTCACTTGAATTTTCAAAAGTCAGCCTGTACTTCTCCTCACTTTCCCTCAGTTTCATCTCGGCATTCATTTTTTCCCTGCGAATCTCTGCCTCATCCAGCGCCCTTCTTACGGCAGAGCCAAGCCTGACGAGATTATCTTTCAGAACATAATCGACAGCACCGAGTTTAATGCAGTCGACCGCCGTTTCCTCGCCGATAGTACCGGTGAAGATAATAAATGGTATATCAGGTGAAACATTCCGATGTATGAGCAGAGCTTCAGGACCGTTGAAACCGGGCAGGCTGTAATCGGCAAGGATAAGATCGGGGTCGGTGTCAAGAGCTTCTCTGAATGAGTTCTCCGTATCCACAACGCTGTGTTCAACTTTAAATCCTTCCTTTTCAAGCTGTTTTACAGCCAGCTCAGCGTCGTCTATGTTGTCTTCCAGTATCAGCAATCTCAGGGTTTTCTCTTTCATGATCCTGCTCCTACCTTACCGGAGATTCATTCAGCAAAAGCCAGTACATACCAAGCTGAATTATGGCTTCAGTGAACTTTTCGAAATCAACGGGTTTCTGGATAAAGCTGTTTACCCCAAGACGGTAACTTTCGGTAAGATCCTTCTCTTCTTTCGATGAGGTTAGAATCACTACGGGAATGATTTTTGCGAGGGGGTCGCTTTTTATCCGGCGAAGCACTTCCAGACCGTCAACCTTAGGCAGCTTCAGATCCAGAAGAACCAGATCCGGGGTACAGGGCTCAGAAGTTTTTTCATCTTCCGGAAACAACAGATTGAGAGCTTCCTCTCCATCCCTCGTGACTATTATCTCGTTGACAAGATTGTGCTTCTCGAAAGCCTTCAGGGTCAGTTCCACGTCGTCCGGATTGTCCTCGACCAGAAGTATCAACACTTCTCTCTCGTTCATATCTCTCTCCCTGCCACAGTAAAAAAGACTGTTGTTCCCGTATCGGAACCTGATTCAATCCATATTCGCCCACCGTGCCGGTCGATTATCCTCTGAACGCTCGAAAGGCCTATTCCCGAGCCCTCGTACTCCTCAGACCTGTGCAGCCTTTGAAATGGAGCGAAAATCCTGTTCGCGTATGTCATATCGAAACCGATACCGTTATCCCTCAGAAAAAAGACCGTTTGATCATCCATGATTTTGTGGCCGAATTCTATTATAGCGGAATCAATGTTTCTGGAAAACTTCAGCGCGTTTGACAGGAGATTCACAAGGACGATCCGCATAAGTCTTTGATCAACATTAACTTCAGGGCATTCATGAAAGGTGAATTCAACCTCACGATCTTTCCATTCATCTCTCAGCAGCTCAAGAGCTTCTTCTGCAATAACCGTCATCCCGACTGTTTCTGTTTTCATCGGCTCGCGCCCAAGCCGGGAAAGAGACAGCATATCATCTATCAGAGCGCCCATATTCTGTGCTCCGACCCGCACCCTCTCAAGGTAATGAATTCCCTGTTCATTCAAGTCATCAAAGCACTCTTCGATAAGAAGCTTTGAAAAACCGTCAATCGATCTGAGCGGCGCTCTGAGATCATGTGAAACCGAATATGAGAAAGCTTCCAGATCGCTGTTGCTGGCATGAAGATCCGCTGTTCTTTCCTCTACACGAACCTCAAGTTCATCGTGTGCTTTCCTCAGTTCGTCCTCTGCCCGCTTTCTCCCTGTGAAGTCCTGGAAGGTTTCGATTGCTCCGGCGATGTTCCCCTGTGAATCGTAAAGTACTGCCGCGCTGAAATTAAGCCATTTCCCATTCTCACCCAGTTTCGGGAAAAAGTTCTCACCTTCATACGCATTGTCAATAAGTAATGATTTCCGGCAGCTGTTACCGTAATATCTTGAGATTTCAAGTTCAGGTGAATCTCCAATCACTATATCCGCCAGAATGGGTCTCTCTTCCGAATAAAATGCTAACCACTGCTTTCCCGATCCTATGATTTCATCCGCGGGAATTCCTGTCAGGCTTTCACAGGCTCTGTTCCAGTGTGTTACGATATGATCCCTGTCGATGACGATTATCGGCATTGAAGATCCCCGCACCATCTGAACGAGCTTTGTCTGGTTTTCCCGCAGCTCGTTGGTTCGTTCTCTGACTAATTCCTCGAGCTGATTACGCTCGCGTTCGACTACCCCTTCGATCTTCCTTCTGACGAACTCACCGGCAGCGCCGTACAGGCAGAAAGCTCCCGCGACAAGAAGCAGAAGAGAGCCAATTATGCTAGCCATGTTTTTGAATTCATCTGGCCAATTATCCCACAGAAATCTCTCACCGAGTAGAATGAGTGTCAGCATAACCGCAAGAATAAGGACATTCAGAAATACATAATACACTCTCGGATCAGTTCTTGTATCCCGTAATCCAAAGAATTTCCTTACCGTTTTTGAATGAAGAAGTCCCCGTGCCAGAGAGAGAATAAGGAACCCGTTCACAATTTCCTTGAAGACAATGGAATTCACAACGGTGAGAGGCATTTCCAGATTGGCGGGAGGTGAATTAAAAGTAAAAGCCCATCTGAATATCGTATACAATAATAAGGTATTAAAAATGCGAAAAATAACTTCGCCCAGATATATATTCCGCCCTTTGCGTGAGAACCATCCAAGCCAGACAATCCACAGAGTAAAAGGAGGCACTGAAACGAACGGTCCGTAACCACTTCCTGGAAGCCATAGTATCCACATCGTCTGACAGCCGCCGCAAAGCGCGGACAGAAGACCGTACTTCCATCCCCAGGCCAGTGTTATCAGCATCGGGAAAACGAGACCGAAAAGAAAACTCATGCGATAAGAGCCGTAGAAAACAAAATCAGCAGGAAAAAAATTAAGAGCGAATCCAAGCAGCCCGAAAACAATTGAGACTATAAGCTTATATGAAGTGCTTTTATCAATATACAGTTCTCCCAGTAAATATTCTTTATTACTGTTGTCCTGTATCTTCATGATTTATCCAACCTGTCTGAGTGAACTGATTCAATGCACAGGCTACAATTTAATGTAATTGTCAATTATGCTGTTCATGTCAATATCATGATAAGATAAAATGCTATGATTATTCTGCTATACTCATTTTAAAGATATTTTTATTAATTTGAAACTGAAACCCGGTGAAATGCGCGGGTCAGGAGCAGACTACAAAATCTTTCCACTCAACCCTGCCAATATCCTCCAGGAATTCTCGAGCCGCATCTCTTGCGCCAGGGACTCTTGTGGCTATTACAACTGGAATTTCGGGAAACTCCGAGAGGATGACAGTTCCGGTTACAGGCCTGTTTCTCAGCATTTGCCCCTGCCTGTCTGTATCAGGGTCTATGAAAGCTTCTATCTCAAACCCCTCATCCTGCAGACACTTTCCCAGTCTTCGCGCGGTCTGCCCGCTCCCGGCGATAAGAACCCGTTTCGCGGACATGCATGGTACATATGCAAGATATTTTGCTTTGAGTCTGTAAAACGAGGTCAGCGAATATGAACTGCTGGTCCTGGAGAGCCGATCAGGATGATCCCTCCATCTGAGAAGTACTTCCGGTACTCGACTGAATCTGAAACCGCGGTTCCATAACCGCAGCCATAATTCGTAATCTTCAGGAAGTTCCCTCTCCAGGTATCCGCCAGCTGAAAGAACGCTCTCTCTGTGGTAGAATGCGGTAGGGTGCGGAACAGGACTTTCAACGAACAGGTTCTTCTTTATCTCCTCAGGTTCGATCAAGTGATTCAACCATTTTTCATACATCCTGTAACCGTCGGTCACAACATCGTCCGGAAAACTCTCAACCTGACAGGATACTACCGTTTCGGGTCCCATTGAAAGAGCAAGATTCAACTGCTTTTCAAGTCTCTCCGGCAGGGAAATGTCATCGGCGTCCATTCTTGCTATCCAGTCTCCACGGGAATGGTCCAGTCCTGAATTCAGCGCATCGACCAACCCACTTCCGGAGGAATGAATAAGACAAAATCTCGGATCCCGTCTACACCAGCCCTTCGCAATGGCTAAAGATGCGTCATCAGAATCATCGTTAATAAGAACCGCTTCAAAGTCCTTGAATATCTGACCTGCAATGGAGGCAAGGGCCTCGTTCAGAAAACGGTCCGCATTGCGAAAAGGAAGCACAACCGATACGGCGGGATGGCTCAATTGGAGAGGTTCTCAACCGCCTGAAGCAGTTCATCAGGTGTCATTGCAGGACGACCGCAAGCTCCCCCGATACACGGCTGCGCATAGGGATACCCTGTCTTTGGCAGGAATAGAGCCTCAATCTCCATACTATCCGAAGGAACTGATGGGTCGAAGTAATCGACGCCTTCGTAGCCGGCGAGTTCTATCGCTGTCTGAAGCAGTATTTCCGTGAGACTGTCAGTTGAAAATCCGACGACATTAATATGAAGTACAGGATCGGGTGGATCTTCGATAAATACTGTGTTCTCAATGATCTCCCCGGATACAGCGCTCCGGAAAAACTCCACGTCACGAGCTCCCGCTACTCTCCGGATTTCATTCCCGTAGGCATCATAAATGAGAGTTATCGGAAGCACATCAGCAAGATTCCATTCTCTTTTCAGGATCAGAGCATCATTCTCGCTCAACCAGACAACCGGTATGGAAAGCTTGAACTTTTCCCGGAATTCCAGCAGGGTTTCCAGCTCAGGGTCACCGATATCAACCGCTATCGCGACGATTTCGCCTTCCATCGAGCGATATACCTCATCAATATGCGGAAGCTCTCCAACACAGGGGGTACACCATATTGCCCAGAAATTCACGATTAAAGGTTTGCCTTCAGATGATAAAAGAAGACTGTCCAGTGCATCCCTTCCAACCAGAAGCAAGCCCTGAGTAACGGATTCACCTTCTGTTCCATGACTCCCCGCATATTTCAACACCGGAATCAGAAACACAAGAACCACCGGAATCCAGAGAAATGATCTTAATCTCGTGTATAACATCATCAGTTTCTACCCGGTCTTAGAACATCATGGTGGATAGCACTGACCGGACAGATAGAAATACACTTCCAGCATCTGATACACTCAGCGGAATTCGGTTCTTTGTAGATTGCAATATCGACTGGACAGACAGTTCTGCACCTGTCACACGAGATACAGGAGGAATCAACCCTCATCCTGAAAACGGAAGCTTTTCCTGTAATTCCCCAGATGGCACCAAGCGGACAGAGCACTCTGCAGAAAGGACGTTTCGAGGTAATTGACCAGAGAAGCACCAACACAAGAACAACGGTTTTCCACGAGAAAAGAAACCCGGTCTGCAAAGTCTCTCCCCCGTCAAACAGAACGAGAGGCCATCCAGCAAAAAGCGTACCTGAAGGACAGATCACCTTGCAGAACCAGGGATCTCCTCCAGCGCCGGGAATCGATCTGAGAAACAGCGGGAAAAGAACCACGAAGATAAGAAGGACAGCGTATTTCGCGTCTCTCCATGAAGAGGGTATGGTCAGTTTAGGAGAAGGGATCCTGTAAAGGAGTTCCTGAAGAAATCCAAATGGACAGACCCAGCCACAGGCAATTCTTCCGGCAAGGAATCCGAATGTCAGTAGAAAACCGA
>DAOWJX010000296.1 GCA_030640155.1 Candidatus Aegiribacteria sp.
AGCATCAAGACCCTGTTCTGACCGTTCGTGCCGCAGACTTCCACATAATCAGGACAACTCACAAAGAGTGACTTCCCCTGGTTAATCACACAGGGAACCATTCTTTTTTTTGTGAAACATTCAGGCTAACTCGAATCTTGAACAGCAGTATCACCAGATAATCGTATTGCTTTCCTGTTGAATCAATTTGCAGTATAGTTAAATGAAAACTGTAATGGGGTTAAACGTGGGGTCTAAGACGAACGACATTGGTATGGAGTATATCGATGATCTCAGCGGTCTGTATAACCGCCGTTACCTGAACAAGACCGCTTTCGAGTTCATACGGGAAGCCGGTCTGAAAAAAAGTATTCTGTCAGTGGTCATTATCGACCTCGATCATTTCAAGAACATCAATGATACGTATGGTCATTCCGTGGGAGATGCTGTTCTTATTGAATATGCTGCTTTTCTCAGGGATCTTCTAAGGAAAGACGATATTGTTTACCGCTACGGTGGAGACGAGTTTATTTGCATACTGCCGGATACCAGGTACAAGCAGGCTGCCAGAATATCATCCCGCGTTCTGGAGCAATGCCATTCCAGGGAGTTCTCAAAGATAAGGCTGACCTGCAGCATAGGCATTGCGTCATTTCCAATCGATGGACAAGACTGGATGTCAATCTTCAATGCCTCTGATCGTCGTCTATACAGCGCGAAAAGACACGGTAGAGACAGGATTGGCGCTTTCAGGAAAGAAGAGAGGAGGGTAGTCACTCCCACGAGAGAAATAGTTGGCCGGGAAGGGGAGATGGGCAGAATCAAAGATGTTATCAACCTCACTGCTGACTGTAGCATGAGAGCTGTCTGTATCAGCGGCGAAATAGGTATTGGGAAAACACGACTGGTACATGAAGTTGTAAAAGAGTCAGTAAATAAGGGTATCACCTTTCAGGAGAGTAATCTTTCAGCAACGACCAAGTCAATACCCTACTATCCCTTCAGGGAGGTTGTCCGGAGTATTTTTAGAAAAGAAGGCAGGGAGAGCATTGCAGGAATTCCCCAGGCTTTTCTGGTTGAGCTGACGAAAATCATACCCGAGTTGTCTGATGAGTTCGTGGATCTGGACAAAAGCATATTCATGCTCGACAAGTTCAGGCTTTATGAAGGAATACGCAAATTCCTTGAGCTGCAGGCTTCAAGTTCACCTATGATAATATGTCTTGATAATATTCACTGGGCAGATGACAGCTCATTGGAACTTTTCAACTATCTGGTCAGAGCGTTGAAAGATAGTCCTGTCTTTTTCTTTTTCATCTACCGTATTGAAGAAGCAAAATCTGAATCATTCCGGAGAGTAATGCAGTCGATGAATCGGGAAAAACTATATGACTGGGTCGAGCTTGAGGCCCTGGAACCCTTCGAAGTTGCGCAGATGTTATCGCTCATGGTTGGTATTTCTCCCTCACCCGAACTCAACGATTATATCTACAAAGAAACAGGCGGCAATCCGTTTTTCGTTGAAGAACTGATGAAGTCCCTGGAGACTAATGACGCATTAATAAGCACCGAGACAGAGCTTTCGTTCGACAAGAGCAAAAAGATTGTCATTCCCCATTTGGTCATGGGTGTAGTCAACAGGAAAATGGGTATGATGAGCAGTCAATCGCAAGAATTACTGGAGTATGCCGCGGTAATCGGCAGGAAGTTCGATTTCGCTTTACTGCGTGAAGTAACCGGAATGAATGAAGGCCATCTGTTCGATCTGATGGATGAGATTATAGGTATGAGATTATTGAAGGAAAGTGAAGGAGAGAAATATTACTTCTCGGAGGATGTAATAAGAGAGACGATATATCAGCAAATTCATAAGATTAAATCAAAGAACTATCATCGGAAAGTTGGAGAAGCATTACTTTATCTTAATGCAGAATGTGTTGAAAATGTAGTAGAGGAGTTAGCCTATCATTATTATTTATGTAAAGATAATGATAAAGCAATAGAATATGGTATAATTGCCGCGGACAGGGCAAAAAACGCTTATGCAAATCGAGATGCTATAGAATTCTATAGCAGAGTGCTGGAGTGTCTGACAGAGGACGAGAGTGAGGGACGGGAACTAAAGGAAATCGAAGTTCTGAAAAAGAGAGCGGCAATCCTGGATCTAGTCGGAGAGAATGAGACGGCGATAGAGGATCTGAAAGAAGCTGTTAAAAATGCGCAGGCGCTGGGTGAGAAAAAACTGGAAGCTGATTGCCTTATTGATTTGTGCAGAGTCTATTTTGGATTATCTCACTACGATGACACAATAGAAATGGCAGAGAAAGCTCTGGAGATCTACCGGGAACTGAATGATGAGCAAGGGAAGATGGGAGGTCTTAACTGTATTGGGATCGCCAATTGGTATCTAGGTGACCTCGAAAGCGCACTGAAACTATATCAGAGCTCATTGATTATTGCAGAAAAGACAGGAGATCAAAAGTTCGAAGCAAAGATTCTTGGTAATCAAAGTATTATTTTCTGGAATATGGGCGAGTATTCAAAATCACTGAAATATTACCTGCGTTCACTGGAGATAACAAAAACTCTCGGTGATCTCAATACTGAAGCTATAGCGCTTAGCAATATTGGTCTCATATATGGAGATCTTGGTGATAATGTAAAAGCTAAAGAATGTTATGAAAGTTCTTTGAAGTTATCAGCTGAAATGGGCGCGAGGAAGCTTGAAGCAAGTACTCTTAACAATATTGGAATACTAAGCGTGGTGTCCGGCGAATATGCAGAGGCGATAGAATATTATGAGGCTTCAGTGAATATTTCAATTGAAACAGGTACTCGCAAAATCGAGGCGATGACTCGCAATAACATAGGAATTCTCTACTGTAACCTTGGTGATTTTTCCAGGTCTATGGACTACTGTACACATTCATTGCAGATCTCAAGAGAGATCAATGACCATCAGACTGAGACGGAAAGCCTTATTGCCATTGGAGATTCATACCTTGAGAGAGGGGAATTATCCACCGCTGAAGAGTACTTTAAAGAAGCTCACTCAGTTGCTCGGATGATCAAATCAAAATCACTGCTTGCTGAATTACATCTCAGCTCTATCTCGCTCTATCTTGAAAAGGATGACCTGGTAATGGCCGGAAAAACTCTTAAAAAGGTTTTTCATTTAATTGATGAGCTTGATTCCAGGAAAATAGAAGCTATGGCAGATTGCCTATCCGGTCGTTTGTTTGCAGAGGAAAAGAAATGGGATAAGGCCATAATCGCTTTTAACGAGTCATTATCGATTTTTAAAGATATTAACAGACAGTTGAATATTGGCCAGGTTCATTACTATCAGGGCTTGATGCACAGGGAATCCGGAGATGAAACCAGCGCAATTATGAGTCTTGATAATGCTCGAAAGATATTCGAGAAACTCGGCGCAGAAGGATGGATTAAAAAGGTCAGGACAGAAAAGAAAAAACGGGCTACATGACCAGGCCCACTCCTGGTTCTCCATAAGAGATCTTCGGGAAATAGTGAAATATGAGGGTTAATTCCGGATGCTGAGAGGGGGCGGCAATCGCCGCCCCCTTTAAGATCAGTTGATGATCGAGCTGGTCAGGGCGTAAGCCATGTAAACGGTTTCGGTCGAATCGCTCTCATTAATGAGAAATCTCACAACACCGGTTCCCCTGGAGAATAACAGATCAAAGTAGAAATCCGGCTCCTGTGAATCGGAGTCTCTGAGATTGGCGCAGTCGGTATAGGTTCCGGCAGGCACGGTTACAGTTTCCGAAACGGAAAGAACTGTTCGCATAACTGTCGGTTCATCGGCATCGGGTATCCAGCCGTCACCAAGCGTAACAGGGAGTTTCATGAGGATCTCATAGTCGGTTGATGTCGTATCGTCGTATATTCTCCACTCGGTATCGGCATTATGAGCATAGGTCATCGCTGTAGTAATACATGTGATTGTTGTATCCGGCGTGGTCATTATCGTGGTTGTGCTGTCATGGATTGCGTAGAGCTGGAAACCCTGTTGATGAGTTGTTACTTCAAGGACTTTTGAAATACTCGACCCGCTGATGATAATGGTATCGGCACCGGCTTCGATTGAATATCCGCTCACTGAATAGTTCCACTGATTGCCGACCGCCATGGGCAGATAATCCGTGTTCCCACTCGGACCTGTTGAATCACTTCCGCAGCCGAAGACGATAAGCAAAGATATTACAGTAAACATTGCTATGAGTTTACGCATGTTTCCCCTTCTTCTTTTAAGATTATTTCATTATTCCGGACTTTCCGGACAGAACGGGGAGTATAGATCAAACAGACATATTTGTCCAGTAGTACTCAAGATAGTAAGATTACATCGCCAATATTATGTATAACTGATCAAATATGGTGCAGTAACGAACAACTTAACCCGAATACAATCTGGTGGGATTTACAGGCTTAATATTTCGCGGATGCTCGATTCGATTTTCACGAGTGTATAAGGTTTCATAATGACTCCCATAAAACCGTAATCACTGTAATGAGCCATGACAGGATCCGTGGAATATCCACTTGATACAATCGCCTTTATTGCAGGATCGATTTTCTTCAGTTCCTCTATCGTTTCCTTTCCGCCCTTGCCTCCCTGGACTGTCAGATCCAGAATAACAAGCTTGAAAGGGTTACCGTTTCGCATTGCGCTGCAATACTTTTCTATCGCCTCATCCCCGTTCCTTGAGCATTCTGTTTCGTATCCAAGGTGTTTAAGCATGCTGGATATAGTGGTTCTTACGATATCTTTGTCATCCATTATGAGGATACGTCCGTCATGAGTTTCTGAGTGATATTTGTCATCATCATACGTGATTACCTTATCGGTTGATGCAGGAAGATGTATGATGAAAGTGGTTCCTGTGCCGTATTTGCTTTTCACTGTGATATTTCCATCATGTTTCCTCATAATCGAGAAAGCTGTTGTTAGACCCAGGCCGCTTCCATCCTTCTTGGTTGAATAGAAAGGATCAAAAATCTTCGATATATGATCTACTGATATACCAGTGCCACTGTCGCTTATCTCTATTCTCACGTATCTGCCCGGATTCAGCTGCACGGGCATATTTCTATCAATTACAGTATTCCCTGCCTTGATCAGCACCTCTCCTCCATCAGGCATAGACTGGTCCGCGTTGATGGTGATATTCTGTATAACCTGGCTGATCTGCCCCTTGTCCGCATTCATTGCCCAGATATCGGAAGGGATATCATATGATGCGTTTACGTTTGAACCGCTAAGGACGAAATCTGCTGATTGTCTCAGGAGTTCATTAATGGAGAGGTTTTCCCTTACAGGTACTCCTCCCCTCGAAAAGGTCAGAAGCTGGTGGGTCAGACCGGAAGCCTTGTTTGAGGCTTTCTCCGAGTTAGAGAGAATCCTGTGTATTTTACTTCCGGGTTCAACCATTGTTTTTGCGAGAGAGATGTTGCCAAGGATGCCGGTGAGGAAGTTGTTGAAATCGTGCGCTATGCCCCCTGCAAAAATCCCCAGTGACTCCAGTCTCTGGTTTTTTTGTCTTTCCTCGTCGAGTTTCAACTGATCAGAAACATCTCTTCCAATTCCAAGTATGGCATACTCACCCTGATAGGTGATAATCCTGACGGATAGTTCCATATTCCTGATCTGTCCGTCCTTTGAGATAATCCTGGTCTGATAGACACTCGGGGTGTCCTTTCCTGTAGATCTGTTTATTTCGTATTTCTCGATCCCTGCCTTGTCATCCGGATGAATCAGCTTCAAGAAATCCAGATCGTACAGTTCTTCCTTGCTGTAACCCGTGACTTCGCATATACGGTCATTGACAAATAGAAACCTGTTTCCCTTGTAGATGTAGATGCCATCATGACTCTGTTCTACAAGAGTGCGGTATTTTTCCTCGCTCTCACGCAATGCCTTTTCCGTTTTTCTCCGTTCGGAGATGTTCCTTCCAAAACTCAGAGTGCCGGTGATCTCTCCGTCTGCGTACAGGGGAATAGTCTGAACCAGAAGAATGTCTTCATTGCCTTTATCATCGACTATTCTGGTTTCATATTCGTTGATATTTCCATTCAAAGTGTCCAGGAATATCGCCTGGACGTTTTCCAGATCATCGGGATGAACAGAAGGTGAGAAATTCCTTCCTTTCAAATCGTTGCTTTTCTGATCGGACATCTCTTCGGCGTACCTGTTGATGAATACGAAATTCCCTTTCGTGTCAAGCTGCCAGATGTACTCTCTCGCATTCTCAACGACTGTTCTGTATCTCAGTTCAGATTCCCAGATGATCTCTTCCGCCTTTTTTCTTTCGGTGATATCCTGCACGAGCGAAATAATCCGTTCTACGGATCCGTCCTCTCCTCTGGTACACTTCGATGAGATATTCACGAAAATGACACTGCCATCTTTGCGAATAAGGCGTTTTTCAAGCGAATAACCGTCTATATCATCTGAAAGCATTTGGTTGAGTTTAGTGGTATTTATTTGAAGGTCATCAGGGTGGGAAATGTCAGACCACTTGATTTTGAGCAGCTCGTCTTTGGTATAGCCGATCATATCACACAGGAAACTGTTGACTTCAATAATCTCTTTCTCAGGCGTAACTACTGCCATACCGATCAGCCCGAGTTCGAAGTAATTCCGGATCTGTTCCTCATTCAACCGTAACAACCCCTTATAAGAGAACTGAACACTCTTTAACTGAACATAACCGCATGACAAAGCGGGAGTCAAAAGCAGAACCGGGGGTCTGACCAGGATTCTTTACCTTTCTGGTATCAGTCAGTTATGTCCTGCAGTTCCTTTTCAATGTAGGTTGACATCGGAGGGTCGTCATCCATGCTTTTTCCTGGTGTGTAGTCCAGTGCTGATTGAACAAGATGTGCTGCTCTTGTAAAGATATCAGATACAGGGATATCAACCGGGCATACATCACTGCATTGTCCGCATGAAACACAGGACGGTGAAATATGCATGAGCCTTCCCAGTTGGAACTGAATCGTTCCAGAAGGTACCCTGATCGCGCCTCTTCGTTTTGCTTCAGCGCGGACAAGTTCCGGTGAGTGCTGAGTGCGTGCTGTTTCATAATCACAAAGAACACAATGACAGAGAGGACACGCTTCTCTGCATCCGCGGCAGTTGATACATGTAGAGAAGAGATTGATTAAAGAATCAAAGCCGTCCTCTACCGCTGGTGTTTCCGCAAGAAGGCTTTCGCGGTTGAGCTGTCTGAATTTTAGAAGGTCAGCAACGGTTTCCTTCAGGGGAGTTCCAGATTCAGAAATGAATGACGAAAGCCCATCCGCGATGATCCCGGCTTTCTCTGTGTGAAGGAAAATCCGGCAATTCTCAGGAGTGGTATCGGAAGCTATTACGACAGTCATATCCGCGTGAGTGTCAGGCACGAATTCCGTGCAGGTTCTGCATGCGTTTCTGATATTTTCACTGTGTTCTGAGAGTACTGTTTCTCTGTCCTCCATCAACAGTCTGGATGCAGGAATTACTCCCGGGCAGGTGCAGCTTATTACTAACAGATTATCCAGGCTTCCCTGTGACTGTTTGGCATTCTCAATAAACGCCCTGATCTCGCATGGTCTCAGAAGAGCAGCGACAGGTTTTTGCAGAATTTCTGTAGTAGTGATTTCTGAAAGAGCTTTAGCTCCTTGTACAGGCATTACCGGATAAAAGGGGAGAACCTCATCAATAAGTTCATGATCAGAGATGAGGGAATAACAGAATCTTCCCTCCTGCTTTGTCCGGCGGAGCGCAAAAATTGAGTCAACCTGACCTGTAACGAGGAGATGCTTCAGGATTCTCCTCAAAGAATCCTGTACGGATTCATCGGATACCAGAATGCTGTTCCCGGAACTTCGGGCCTCAGTCTTCGAAATCATGAAGTTCATCTTTCTGGAATGTATTCAGCGGGAGAGGGGCAAGAGGATCTTCTCCGGCATTATAGCTGAACAGGTCAGTAGTACTGCCGGAAACCATGCTTAAAAGCCTTCCGATAGGGATATCAGATGGGCATGCATCCTCGCACATGCCGCAGGAAACGCATGAAAGACTCATATGTGCCATTCTGCCGATGTGGAAGAGGAGGGTGTTTGTGGAAAATCTTGCAGCTCCCGCTTTCCGGGAATGATCAAGATGATCACCGGCTGGTGAGCGCCTGTCCTTCATGTCGATGAAGCAGAGCCGGCAGTAGCAAATCGGACAGACAGTCCTGCAGTTGCGGCAGCCGATACATCCGCTGAAGACCTCTGTAAGACCATTTAGACCGCCGCACGCATTCCGGAGATTCTCCCTCTCCGTTTCTTTGATTTTCATTCTCTCTTCGGTCAGATTGTCCGCCCATTTTCTCCAGCCGGATGTATCCGCATCAGTTTGCATATCAAGAGATGCGAGAAGGGATTCTCCTTCTTTTGTAAGGGGAACGAATATTTCTCCATTACCATGCAGAGCCAGGCAGATATCACCGACCGCTGTGAATTCAGTACACTGTCTGCAAAGCGGGCGGACAGTATCGGAATCTGACCAATCCGGTTCGGTGATTCCATTTTCACCATATTCAGAAAGAGGCACGGCTCCGGGACAGTCCATTGTGAGCAGAACGATATTCTCGAGATCGATCTGTTCGAGTTTTGACAGTTCGATTGCCGCTCTGGCTTCACATGGACGGAGAATTACAAGTATTTTACCTTCACCCGAAGTCTGAGCGAATGAAGCAAGCGCCTTCGCTCCATGTACAGACATTGTCGGTGGCAGAGGTTCAGCATTCTCAAGCATCTCAGGATCGGTTATAAGCATCCATGGAAACGAATCACCTGGACCATTGACAGGAACCATTACTGAATCAACTATTCGTTCAGAAAGACAGTTCCTCATGAATTTCACCAGCATAGGAGTAAGTCCCGCCTTCATGTCAGAAGCCCTGTCAGCTGATAGCGAATCTGATCGGGTGTGAAGTGCTGAGCCTTTATCGCTCCGGAAGGACATGCAGCTGCACAGTTACCGCAACCCTTGCAGAGTATACTGTTAACAGTACAGATCAGTTTTTCTTCATCGAAAGATACAGCTCCATAGCTGCACACTTCAAGGCAGGTCTGGCATCCTCTGCAGAGAGTTTCCGATATGACCGAAGTTTTAGGTTCGGTCTCAACCTCTCTGCCTGGAATCAGAGATGAGAGGATTGTGCCTGCGACGGCTTCCGACTGAGCGACAGTCATCAGAAGATCACATGATCCGCCTGCACAGCCTGTGACGTAAACCCCGTCAATGGGAGTTGATACGGGAGCAAGTGAATCATGTTCCCTGGAGGGGAACCCCCGTTCATCGGTTTCTATTTTCAGCATATTGGCGATTTCTGTGAAACCAGGAGATGAAACATATTCTTCTGAGTCTCCGGCACTGCAGCCTGTTGCGAGAACAATTGATCCGGCCTGAATATCATCAGGTTCAGCCTCTTTTGAGTTTGCCGCCGGACTGACAATGAAGTTTCCGAAAAAACCTACGATTTCATCAATTTCCGTTTCCAGAAGTACAGTTATCTCGCTTCTGTTCTCAACCTTATCCGCAAGGGTTTCAATCAGCGTCTTGTTAGTTGAATCTGCTGTTCCGTAAAGAGATGAAGCCTTCTCTATTATTGTTATTCTTCGATCAGCTTCGGCGAGTACGAGTGATGTGGTCATCCCCGCTACTCCACCCCCGATAACAACGATTTCGGGATTGCATACGATGCCTGATTTTGCCAGAGGTTTATGGCGAGTAGTTCTGTTGATAGCTCCTCTGATCAGGCGAAGCGCTTTATCGGTTGCCAGATCCTTATCATGCGTCACCCAGGCAACCTGTTCCCTTATGTTGGCCATCTGCATCATGAATGGGTTAAGATTCGCTTTTTCACAGATCTCCATAAAGGTCCGTTCATGTTCCCTTGGGGAGCAGGCGGCGACTACGATTCGGTCCAGCTTATTCTCAACGATTCGCTCTGCAAGATACACTTTTCCCGCAGGAGAACAGAGCATACCGTAGGTTTCGGAAAGAACCACTCCATCGATGGATGAGACTTCCTGAACGATTCTATCGATATCCATCCTGTCGGCGATAT
>DAOWJX010000107.1 GCA_030640155.1 Candidatus Aegiribacteria sp.
CTTCATACCTTACGGATCTTCTCTATATATCGAGGGGGGGGTGGATATCCGAGTTGAGGGAGGGATTGGATTCGATTGTTCCGGATCAATGCGATCTGAAGGTAATTCCTCTGATTCTGTAAGGTTTCTGGCGAACAACAGTTCGCAGCCCTGGAATGGGATAAGACTCTCCGGTGATAAGGCAGTTTTCAGTTATACATCCTTTACGAATTCAACAGGTTCCGGTGGATCGGGAAGTAATACAGCATGTATCAGAGCTTTGAATACTGATCTTATCATGGAGAATTGCTCATTTTCATACAATGAAAGATGTATTCAGGTTTCAGGCGGATCCGCGACTCTGGACAGCTGTGATCTTACAGGGTGGAACACCGGAGAGCTTTTTTTCATGGAAGCAGGAATATCCGCATTGATCGTGGACAGCAGATTCGGGAACATGATCAATCCTCCAGCAAGTTATCACGACGCTGTGGAATTTCAGAATTGCACATACGGCGAATATGTTGTCAGGAATTGTGAGATATTCAATATCGAAGGAGATGGAATAGACCTGAACGGCAGCTTTCTCACTGCGGAGGATAATCTCATATGGGGAATTGAGGACAAGGGTTTCTCGATCGGCGTTAATCCTGGCGCGGGAGGCGGAACATCTGAAGCTACTCTGCTGCGGCAGATCGTTCTTGACTGCTACGAAGGTATTTCCATAAAAGATGGATCTGTTGCTCTTATTGACAGGTGTACTGTAATCAGCTGTGAAACAGGTGTCCGGGCATATGAAAAAACAGCAGGATACGGAGGAGGCAATGTTACGATCGGAGGATCCATATTCAGTGATAATACTGGATTATTCAGTTTCGAGGACGGCTCAGTATCATCCGTTAATTACAGCCTGACTGGAAACAACGAGCCATGGCAGGGGCAGGGAAATATCGCTGCTGACCCCGTGTTTACTGAATGGGGGGATCTGGATTTCCATTTGTCTTACACATCCCCCTGCATTGATTCAGGAGATCCTTCGGTGAATGATCCCGACGGAACAAGATCGGATATGGGTGCCCTGTTCTATCCACAGGTATTCGATGGACTTGTGATAAATGAACTCCAGTCTGTGAATGAAACCACAATCGCTGATGAATATGGTGAGTACGATGACTGGCTGGAGATATACAATGGTTCGGAATACGATTGCGATCTGAGCTGGGTTTACCTGTCAGATGACCCACTTGATCTGTCTCTTTACCGTTTTCCCGAAGGGACTGTTATTCCCTCAGGGGGTTATCTGGTTGTATGGGCTGATGGAAACTGGTGGCAGAACGGCTATCATCTTCCATGGCGGCTTTCCAGTGAAAGAGACAGCCTCTACTTCTCGAGACAGCCTGTTGAGTCTGGCAGACCCATCCGCGGCGTGAATACCGCACCGGCACCGGTAATAATTGACAGCATTATTTTCGGGATAATTGAACGGGATTGGTCTTTGGGAAGAAATCCTGATGGAGGAACAACATGGGAGTTCTTCAGTAATCCCACTCCAGGATCTTCAAACTCAATACCTTACTCTCAGGCAGGATATCTTCAGGTTTCAAACCCCTTCCCAAATCCTGCGTTATCCGGTTTAGTCACACTGGATCTTACGGTTGATGCAGGGCTTACAGTTGTTTCGATTTACGATATCTCCGGCAGACTCGTCGCGGAAGTAATTAACCAATATCTTGAATCCGGTGACTACAGAATCTACTGGGATACTGTTAAGGACAGTGGCGGTTATGTTCCTTCAGGTGTGTATCTGATTCATGTGCGTCATGCTGCCGGTATTTCTGCAAGTCGGAAGATCGTTGTACTCAGATCAGAATGACCGGAGAATTCCTTAATGAATGAATGGATAAATTCCTCCGGACGCGTAATACTTCTGTTAATGTTTTTTCCTTTCATGCTGATACAGATGTCCTGCATTTTCGATTCTCCATCCGCGATTCCCGGTTATCCCTCCAGAGTTGATTTTTCAATTCCGTTTGAATCTGTGGGCACTCCTTCAATGTGTGAATGCACATGTGTGCAGGATCTGGCTCTTGTCATCGCGGGTAATAACATTGTTCTTGTTGACATAGCCTATGGAGATATGCTTTCTGTGCTCGATGTCGGTGTTGAAATTCGTGATCTTGGGGATACTGATGTTGAAGGCTACGGGTATGTTCTGACTGACAGTCTGCTTCACCCGGTTGATCTGGTTGGAGAGCACCTTGATCCTCCACTGAATATCGGCAGCGGGGCGAAATTCATTTCCATATCAGGCGTCGATAATACCGCCTGGATAGTTCATGAAAACGATTGTCTTACAAAGGTTGATCTGCTTACACATGAAGTCTTTGGCATCCCGTCCAAACTGCTGGCTGATTGCCAGGGGATTGCAGCGGATCAGAATGGAGATGTGATATTCCTTGCCGGTGGATCCAGAAGGGTCATAGCAGCTTTTGATACTGAAACATGGATAGAAATAGGGTCCTGTTCAGTTCAGGGTGATGTTATAAGTCTTTTCCCGGGGCCTCCGGGATTTACCTGTGCCCTTGTGGAGGGAAGCAATGAACTCTGGTTTATTAAAAATGAAAATTGTGATCTATACAAGATGATAACATTCCCTGTTGTCCCGACCACGGCAGCATCAATGCCTGACGGGAGTTATGCATATGCTGCATGTGATAATATCGGAATGATCATTGTTGCCGAAAGCGGACAGATTGAACACAGAACCAATGAATTCGGACATCCTCAGAGCATTGATCTGAGCAGTGATGGTCAGAGAGCTGTGATCTGCTCCGCTGAGTATGAAACAGTCTATATTCTAATAAAATGATTTACTAATTCTTAATTACAGGGAGGGATCAGTAAGAATCTCTCCTGATTTCTGGTTATGATCCTTGCTTCAAGAGTATCTTCCGATAGAATCAGCAAACCCCTGAGAGTCTCCGGATGATAGACAGGGATGTTGTTTATATGTGTAATCAGATCCCCCGGCCTCAGACCGATATTCCATGCAGTACTGTTTTCGGTAACAGAGACAAGTTGAATTCCTGAAGATCTGTTTCGGCTGAGTGAAATACTTGATAGTGCTGTCACGCCGAACGGCGTTCCGCTGTATTCTTCCGACTGTATGGCCAGCTGCGCCCACATGTACCAGATCTGACTTGGATAAAGGACAAGATAGTCCTGATTTGTGTTAACAGAGAACTGGAATTCCGGTTGTATCGTGCCTGTAATGATACCGACAAACCTGCCGGCGTCGTCAAAAGCGGCAGCTCCCATCAGTCCCTCTTTCAGTTCAGAAGCGAGAAGGACAGCTCCATCCGGATACTGTTCCATTATCGTTCCCTCAACAGTAACTGTTCCGTGCAATTCCTGTCCTATTATCTGCAGTGTTTCCCCAATTCCCGGAAGATGGTCTGAGGGAATCTGGTACTCCTGAAAAACCTCTTCATTGAAAATAAGCAAAACTATTCCAAGGTCTGGAGAAAAGACGATTGAATCAGGCTGTATCATCCCGGTATCCATATCCAGGGTGACCGGTGTGCCAGGGTAGAACATGCAAAGCGCGACTGCGTGAGAAGGGGATATTGAAACTGCAGAGGAAAGCTCGATTGTTCCCTGCATACACCCGGTTCTCATCGCATGAACCTGATCTATAACAGAATATTCCGTTGTGAGAATTGAGGATAGGAGGAGAAGAAAGATCATTACTTACTACGCTAGAAGGAAATCAGGCTTGCCTGCCTGGAATAGACAGAAAGAGGCGCTGTTCTTATCCTTGATTTGGATGTCATATGAACCTGATCGCTCTTAGATGTAAAGTGTATCAGATCGGTCATTCCGATATCGAGAATGCTCTCCGGGGTGTCCGATACCGGGATCAGAGTGATAGAGAGGATTAAAAGAGCGGCAACTGCCGGAGCAGCAAGGAATATCCTGCGAAATGTAAATCTGGACTTATGGGCATCCTGAGTTCTACTGAGAATTTCACGAACCATGCCTTCGAGATTTTCAGGAGGAATAGGCGCTGGAAGATCACGGGTCTGGATGGAGATGTCTTCTGACATGAGGAGAGCTTTTTTACATGAGTCACAGCCCATCAGGTGAAATTCAAGCAGTCTTTGCTGCTGTTCTGTCGCCTCTCCGTCAATTACAAGACTGATAAGTTTCAAAGCTCTTGAGCAGTTCATTTCCATTCTTCCCATACATCTTCGAGATACTCTCTCAAGTAACCTCTTGCCCGGTTTATTCTGGATTTAACTGTCCCGAGTTTTATTGAAAGGATCTCAGCGATATCCTCGTAAGACATCTCCTCTTTTTCTCTGAGAATGAAAGGCTCACGATAGTGATGAGGAAGTCTGTCGATAGCTTCCTCAATCGAAGCTTTCAATTGAACTCGTCCCGCATCGTAATGGGGAGCTGTTTTGCCGGGACTTGCAAGATGGACGTATTCCAGAGGGACATTGATCCATTTTGATCTTCTTCGCCATTCTTTTTTAGCCAGATTGCTTGCAATGGTGAATATCCAGTTTACAAGCTTTCTATCGGGATCGAATCTTTCTCTGTATCTGTAAACCCTGCAGAAGGTAAGTTGCAGGAGCTCCTGTGCGTCTTCCTCGTTTCCGAGCATTCTTATAAGTAGTGAGTAGATAGGCGCCTGAAAGCGTCTTATTACCTCTGAGAACGCGTCTTCATCACCATTGCAAAGGTCGATCATAAGCATTGAGTCAGATCGCGGATCCTTTGCTGTACGTTTTTCGGTAATGATTCTTCCAGCCAAAACTCTCTCCTTAAAACTCGTTTCGTTCCTGTCTTCAGGTATTATACCACATAATTATCTAATTGTTCCAGTGACTGGTTCCTTGACCTGAACACTCATTATTGTGAAGATAGTGTCTACTATGAAAAAGAAAAGCACTTCTCTGAGAATACTGTCATTTGTTCGTCCATACTGGAAATGGATGACCGGGGCCGGAATGTGCCTCTTGTTCTTTGCGCTGTTCAGCGGTGCATCCCTGGGTATGATTCTTCCGCTTTTTGACGATGTTCTTTCCAGAGAAAGCAATCTTGAAGAATACGATGATCTTGCTCTCGTAATGAAGCGGAATGTAGTTCCTGCTTTCAGCAGTTTAGGATCTGCGATTATCTCATTAAGTCCGAATCAAACCGCATCTGCCTGCGGTGAAGTGATTGAAGCATTAAGAGAAAGTTTCAGAACATCAAAACCTGAGCAGGTTCTTATAGCGATAATTATGGGACTCGTTCTGATGGTTCTGCTGAAAAATATTCTTGGGTTCCTGCAGGTGTTTTTTCTCTCAAGAGCCGAACAGGGAGTGGTGAGAGATATCAGAGAAAAACTATACTCTCATCTTCTTGAACTTGATATGGGATTTTACAGCACTGCAAGATCCGGAGATATCATGGCGAGATTCACATCAGATGTCGGTAATATGAACTGGGCCATGACAGAAATGCTTATGAGCATACCACGCGAATTCATGCTTCTTCTTGTATACCTTGGACTTGCACTGCTGGCTTCATGGCAGCTTGCTCTTTTTACTCTCCTGGTATTTCCACCTGCTATGCTCTTTATTCTGATAATAAGCCGCAGGCTGAGGAGGAAAACTCATTTTGCACAGGAAAGGCTCGCTGATTTTTCCGCCATACTGCAGGAAACGATATTTGGAATACGAGTAGTAAAAGCGTTCTCCATGGAGAAATTTGAAGCATCCAAATTCGCCAGGATACTGGATATTCATCGTAAAACGGAGACTTCACTTCAACGCGAGAGGGCCCTTGCAAGCCCGGTCACGGAAATCATGGGTGCAATCGCAAGCGGATTCCTTATGTTTTATGGCGGGAAGGAAATCCTTGCCGGGGAATCTCTTACAACGGGGCGTTTCCTTGTGTTTCTGGCTGCCGCTCTCTCAATGATGAAGCCGATTAAATCAATCAGCAGAGCTAACAGCCGTATTCAGACTGGGCTGGCTTCCGCCGAGAGGGTATTCAGTCTTCTGGACAGATCTCCATCGATAATTCAACCTTTAAACCCCGTACCTTTCACTTCATTTCAACATTCAATTGAATTCAGAAATGTCTGTTTCAGTTATGAGCCGGGCATTCAGGTTCTTACAAATCTGTCATTTAGTGTCAGGAAGGGAGAAATTGTAGCTCTGGTCGGACCCAGCGGCGGGGGAAAGAGCACAATAGCAGACCTGATTCCCAGGTTCTATGATCCGGATTCAGGTGATGTCCTGATTGACGGAATTGATGTGAGGAACATTAATACAGAAGCCCTCAGAAGCTGTATGGGCGTAGTTACCCAGGAAACAGTGCTGTTCAACGATTCTATTCGCAACAACATCGCTTACGGTGAGGTGAGCATACCTCTTCTGAAGGTGAAGAAGGCTGCTTCCGTAGCGAACGCTCTGGATTTCATTGAGGAATTTCCAGAAGGATTTGACACGGTCATAGCTGAAAGAGGAACCAGATTGTCGGGGGGGCAGAAACAGAGACTCGCTATCGCCCGCGCAGTGCTCAAGGACCCTGATATTCTTATTTTTGATGAAGCCACATCAGCTCTTGATACCCATTCTGAAAGACTTGTGCAGAAAGCGATAGACGCCCTGATTGAAGGAAGAACCGCGCTGGTTATCGCGCACAGACTCAGCACGATCCGGAAGGCATCCAGAGTGCTTTACATAGAGGATGGAATGATCGCGGAGGAGGGAACACACAGCGAATTGATAGAGATGAATGGGAAATACAGAAGACTCTATGATATGCAGTTTTCCCATGAATGAAGCTGTGCTGATTCGACTTCATTCACTTGGTGATGTTGTGCTTGCTCAACCAGTTGCGACGCATCTTTCTTTCTCCTCTAAAGTGAAATTTGTAACATCGGAGATATATATCCCTCTTGTTGAAAGAATGCCTGGAGATATTGAACCGGTTCCTTACCCACCGGATGCCGGACCATTTGAGTTGCGGAGAATAATACGAGATATATCCCCCGAAATACTGATTGATCTCCAGTGCAATTTTACCACCAGGATGGCGACAAAGGGCATGCGGGTTTCGGGAAGATTCAGAATGAACAGAAGACTGAGGCATGAGATACTCGGAGGAAGTTCTGAAAAAATGCCTTTACGGAGCAGCGACTTTCTCAGAGCTGCGGGATTCAAAGATGATATTGATCCTGTTCTTGAAAGGAGAAACATCTCCTCCGATGATCGCCTGAGAGTTGGAATCGTAGTCGGTGGCCGATGGCGCCTGAAATCAATACCTGACAGCGTTATCTCCGAAGTATCACGACTATTCATTGACCTGTATGACGCTGAAGTGATTCTTCTGGGTGATGAGAAAGACAGAGTGAAAGCTTTCGAGACAGCGGCATCAGTGGGAAGAGAGCTTATTGAAGCGTGTGCCGGAAATGGAGGTACAGGCAATCTTATCGAACGAATTGAAACAATGGATCTTC
>DAOWJX010000053.1 GCA_030640155.1 Candidatus Aegiribacteria sp.
AACTCAGGGAAGTACGTCTGGCAGGAGAACTGCCATGGGCGCGACCTGACGCAAAGAGCCAGGTAACAGTTGAATATGAGGGTTTCAAGCCTGTATCCATCGATGAGATTCTGCTCTCGGTACACCATGCTCCGGATGCGAGAGCCGAAGATATGGTTGATGATATTCGCAAGAAGGTAGTATCCCCTGTTCTTACGCTGTGCAAACCGCATCTTCAATGGACAGGGAAACTCCTTTTCAACCCCTCCGGCAGATTTGCTATAGGCGGACCACACGGTGATACCGGCCTTACCGGCAGGAAGATCATTGTCGATACATACGGTGGCTCAGGGCGTCACGGAGGCGGAGCTTTCTCAGGCAAGGATTCCACAAAGGTAGACCGCTCTGCCGCATATATGGCCCGTTACATTGCCAAGAACCTAGTTGAAGCCGGGGTTGCCGACAGGTGCGAGATCCAGCTTGCCTATGCAATAGGCCAGGCAGAACCTGTCTCTGTTATGGTAGAGACATTCGGAACGGAAAAAATCTCCGATATCTCTGCGGTGGAGACTGTAATAAAGGATATTTTTCCTCTGCAGCCGTATGACATAATAGATTACCTTGGTCTGAAAAGACCTGTTTTCAGCAAGACTTCGTCTTTTGGTCATTTTGGTAGAGAACCGGGATACGATGGAGCATTCTCATGGGAGAAGACCGATCGAGTTGAGGATATTGCATCCAGACTTCTTTAGTAAAAGAGGATATACACAGAGCTGACGGGAGGAACCGGTGACAGTTCTGATATTTGTTGCCTGTATCATTACCGCAGGCTCTCTTGACAGTCTTGATACATGTCTACGCGAAACCCAGGCACATATTTCGCAACTGGAAGAAGAAGAAGCGGCAATTTCAACAATACTCGATGCCATACACGAGCACCTTACCATTTCAAGGAACTATTACAATGAGCTGGCTCTTGAGGAATCGAGGATACTCCAGCAGCTTTCCAGGGTTTCAGGGATATTCACATCTGAGGATTCCCTCCGCGGAGAACTTGTTGAAAGTCTTTCCTCTTACCTTCTTTACCTCTATTCTCACAGGAATCTCGGAGGGATTGGATATTTCTTTTTAGAGGAGGGATTCACCAGAATGCTTCGCCGCCAGGCCTATATCGATTATCTTGCGTCCAGGGCTGCGAACGAAGTGTTCATGCTCTCTATCAGTCAGGACTCAATGGGTAGCTGCAGGGACTCACTGGAGGTTCTTCTGGTCGATGTGCAGCAACTCAGAAAGCAGATGGAGGAATTGCAGGATGGAATCTACGATGAGGAAGCCCGTCAGGCATCAATCAGAAACCAGTTGATGGGCAGGATTGCAGCCGAGAAAGAATCGCTTGCCGTTCTAGAGGATAGAAGGATCAGCAGAGCGGAATTCGTAACCCAGCTCAGTGTTCGTTCAACTCCTGTGGATTCAGAAACTCCTTTTCTGGAACCGGAATCTGACAGCTACATGGAAGCCTTCCAGGGAAGTATCAGCTGGCCTGCAAGAGGACAGGTTGTTAGAGCATTTGGAATTCAGACTCATCAGGAATATGGAACCCAGACAACCAGCGACGGTATCACGGTTGTCACTTCTCCCGGACAGCCGGTGTATTCATCAGCCGAAGGCGTTGTACTTTGGGCCAGAGAATTCCTGAGTTTGGGACAGATGATTGTACTTGATCATCAGGACGGATATATCACGGTTTATGGATATCTTGGACAGATTCTGGTAAATCCTGAAGATGAAGTTATGACCGGATCGCAAGTAGGGAAAACAGGATCGATCCCCGGTGGGCAGCCGGGATACTATTTTGAAATTAGAAGGGGCGGAGTACCGGTGAATCCTGAGGAGTACCTGGAATAGAAAATGAGTATTTTCAAAATAGTTAAGGGACAGGAACAAGCTGCTGAACTTCTGGGAAGGTCAATGATGAAGAACAGGCTTGCTCATGCCTATCTTTTCGCCGGACCTGAGGGAGTTGGAAAACTTACAGCTGCTCTTGAACTTGCTGCTGCATGGATGTGTTCCGCCGCGGATTCAGGTTACTGCGGGACATGTAATGACTGCATGAGAGTATTCAGATTCCAGCATCCGGATGTGAGATTAACGATTCCGCAATTGGAGGAAACAAAACCGGAGGACATCGCATCCCTTCTTCAGGCAAGGGCAGATGATGGAATCAGCCCGGTCAGAGTCCCCGGAAACAGCAGGATCAGGATTGATCAGATACGTGAAATGGGAAGAAGACTATCTCTCAAATCCTTCGAAGATAAAGGACATATTGAGATCATTGTCGACTCGGACAGAATGGGAGTTGAAGCTGCTAATTCGCTCCTTAAAACACTTGAGGAACCTCCTGATGACACGGTTATTATACTGATAAGCTCCGCCTGGTCTGCTCTTCTTCCCACAATCAGATCTCGCGCACATTTGGTCAGGTTCAGAAGACTGAGTGAGAATCTGATAGTGGATATTCTTATGAGCAGGGGCGAAATGAATAGAGAAATGGCAGCAGAGATAGCAGTAGCGTCAGATGGAAAACCTGGAGTGGCCCTCAATCGTGAAAGAAAAAATATGCCCCTCACCGCGAATTACGATCCCCTGAAGATTCTGCGGCAGATAGTTGACAAAACCATGGCTTCACCGGTAATTTCGATAGCTGCGGAGGTTTGTCAGAAACTTCGCAAGGAGGGGGCTTTGGAATTCACTATAGAAATGCAGTCGATACTTCTTGACCTCAGACGCAAATCCATGGGAATGAAACCCATTGCCCATACTGATAAGTATTTTGAAGGGATCGATTTAAATGATGATGAAGCTGAGAGCATGCTCCCGGTATTTCAGACAGCTGAAACCAGGCTTCGAGGAAATGGAATGCCCCGAATAGTGCTTACAGCTGCATTCCTGAGTGCAAGGAAAATTATTAGAGCGACAGGAAAGGACTCGGTATCTTGAGCAATAATGGTAATAACAACGATATTCACACTGATGATTTTGAATCTATCAGATTCGAAGCAACCGAACTCCTGAGACTGCACTTCAGTTCCAAACGCCTGGATACATTCATTAACCTTGCTGAAGTTCCTGTTGAGATTGGAGAGATGGTCGTTGTTTCCGTTGACAGAGGAGAAGACCTCGGAAGGGTTGTGGCCAAGTACAATCCCAGGGATCCTGTTGCTTCAATAACCGGTAAGTTTATTAGAAAGGCTACCTTTACCGATATAGCGAATTATGAGCAGAACAGGGATTTCGAGAATAAAGTACTTAGATTCTGCAAGGAAAGAATTTCGGTGAGGAAGCAGGATATGCGGCTTTCAAGTTGCGAGGCTCAACTGGATAGAAGGAAAATCAGGATCTATTTCACCGCTGATGAGCGGATGGATTTCCGCGGACTTGTTCGTGATCTTGCAAGTAAATTTCACGCAAGGATTGAAATGCGGCAGATCGGGGTAAGAGACGACGCAAGGCAGAAAGATGGTCGGGGAGTCTGCGGCCAGAGACTCTGCTGTGCATCCTACCTTTCTCAATTCAGATCCATTACCTTGAGGGATGTTCGTGAACAGGACCTGACTCCAAATCCCTCAAAGGTTTCCGGAGTCTGTGGCCGTCTGAAGTGCTGCCTGCATTTTGAGTCGGATTTCTACCGAAAAGCAAGAAAACTGTACCCTCAGGTCGGTTCAAAAGCCAGAATAGGAAAAAGAACAGGGGAGGTTACTTCAGTTGATATATTTACTGAAACTGTAACACTTCGAATGGATGACGATGAAGAGAGAACAATGGACATAGAGAAGTTCCACAGAAAAAGAAAACCTCTTAAAAGAGAGTATGATTCTGAAAAGCGATCTTCCGACACACCGGGCAGAGACTGAAACCCCTTGAAAATGGAGAAGAAATGCCCCGATATCTCGTAACAAGCGCATTACCCTATGCAAATGGTCCCACTCACCTTGGCCAGATTGCCGGAGCATATCTGCCTGCGGATATCTATGTTCGTTTTCTGAGAATGTGCGAAGAGGACGTTATCTTCATTTGCGGCACTGACGAGCACGGGGTTCCGATAACGTTGAAAGCCGAGCAGATGGGCATCACTCCCAGAGAAGTGGTTGACATGTTCCACAAAGAGATCACAAGTGATTTTAAGGGATTGGGGATATCCTTTGACAATTTTTCGAGAACGGAGACGCCTGAACATTACCGCTTTACACAGGGAGTATTTCTGGATCTTCTCGAAAAAGGACACATCATTGAAAAACCCATGGAGCAGTTCTACTGTGAGAAATGCAAACGCTATCTGCCTGATAGATACGTAAACGGTACCTGTCCCGAGTGCGATTCCATGAACGCTCGAGGAGATCAGTGTGATGACTGCGGCACATGGCTTGATGCTCTGGATCTGGTGAACCCTGTATGTGCCATATGCGGAGCCACACCGGCTCCAAGAGAAACAAGACAATGGTTCCTCAGACTGGATCAATTCCAGGGTTGGCTGGAAACCTGGCTTGGGAACCACGGAGACTGGAAGAGCAATGTACTGAACTACTGTCGCGGATGGCTCAAGAAAGGCCTTCGGGAAAGAGCGATAACCCGTGACCTCGACTGGGGCGTGCCTGTTCCCATTGAAGGCGTTAAGGGAAAGGTGCTCTACGTCTGGTTCGAGGCCCTTCTGGGTTACGTCAGCAGCACTATGGAGTACTTCGCTGAGAAGGGGAATCCGGACGGATGGAAAGATTACTGGCAGAACCCTGATTGTCGTCTTGTTCAATTCATAGGCAAGGACAATATCGTTTTCCATGCTATAATCGAACCCTCGGTTCTTCATGGCCTGGATGATTTTATCCTTCCCTGGAATATTCCCGCCAACGAGTATCTGAACATCAGGGGGGAAAAATTCTCCACAAGCCGAGGAACGGCACTCTGGACGAAAGATTACCTTGATCACCTGCCTCCCGACCCACTCAGATACACGCTGGCGATTAATGCTCCCGAAAACCGGGACGCTGATTTTACCTGGGGTGAGTTCAGATCCAAGAACAACGAGCTTGCCGATGTTTTCGGAAATTTCATAAACAGGACATTAAAGTTCGCTCACCTGTATTTCGATGGAAAAGTACCGGGACCTGCCCGGGCAGGGAGTGCTGAAGAAGAACTTATGGCATCAGCTGTCAGAACACGGGACGAGGCGGAAAAACAGCTGAGGAACTTCCAGTTGAAGGCGGCGTGTTCCAGAATCATGGATCTCGCCAGGGAGGGAAACAGGTATTTTGACCAGGCTCAACCCTGGAAGACGGCGAAAAGTGATCCTCAAGCGTGTGCAACATCCATCTATTACAGTCTTCAGATTGCGGATTCACTTAGGATTCTCCTTGCTCCTTTCATACCTTTTACCTCTGAAAAAACGGGTGAAATGCTTGGAAACAATTCTTTGCTCTGGAAAGACGCAGGCAGGGAAAATCTTCCGGACGGGCATCAGCTCGGTACTCCTGAGATTCTTTTGAGCAAACTGAAGAAAGGGTTCGAGAAAGTAATGGTAAAAGGGAAGATTGACGACGGGATCGATGACAGTAACTCCCCGGGAATCTCGATCAAGGAAAGCATAACCTACGATGAGTTCGCGAAGCTCGATATGAGAGTCGGGCTAATAACGGAAGTTCACGATATAGAAGGAGCGGACAAACTATACAGGCTGATTGCAGATATGGGTGATCATACGCGCCAGCTTGTTGCAGGAATGAAACCGTACTATTCGAAAGAGGAACTTCTCAACAGAAAAGTCATTGTTCTCGTCAATCTGCAGCCTGTTTCGATCAGGGGTGTAAAAAGTAACGGGATGGTTCTGGCATCCGACGGCGGTGGGAAGGTATTCCTGCTTGAACCAGGAAGCGATTCCGTGCCGGGTGACAGCATCCGCTGAGATGTAAATAAGGTTATCTGTGCGAATCTGCGATACAAACAGTTTTTATTCAGAGACCGGCGGCGGTATAAGGATTTACCACGACAGGAAGCTGGAGTATTTCGCCAACCGGTCCGAACACTCAATTGCTCTTGTAATTCCCGGCAGAAACACTGATTGTACTGTAGACGGAAATACCAGTGTATACAGAGTAAAATCCCTTCCTCTATTGGATTCAGGATACCGCCTTATTGTTGACAGCGGGGGACTGACCTCTGCTTTTGGGGATTTTAAACCTGATCTGGTTGAGATCGGAAGTCCCTATCTGCTTCCGATTCACACAAGAAAAGCACTTGGTAACTCTTCTGTTCCTACCGTAGGGTTTTACCACTCGGATTATCCTGACAGTTACGTTCAGCCTTTTGCGAGTAAATATTTTCCCGGACTTGCGGGGGTGCTGACCAGACTGGCCCGTAGTCATGTCAGGAGAACATACGGCGGCATGACAGCTGTTTTTGCCGCCAGCAGGTGCATACTTCAGAAGCTTTACGACTCAGGAGTGAAGAGGCTCTTTCTTACTCCTCTCGGTGTCAGTACAGATCAGTTCTCTCCTTCCAGACGCTCTGATGATTTTCGGCGGGCTTTCGGGGTTTACAGTGGAAGTAAACTTGTGCTTTACCTCGCAAGGCTGCACAGGGAAAAAGGTCTTGATCTGCTGATTTCGGCATATCCACTGTTCAGAGACCCGGCTTCAATAAAACTTGTCATTGGAGGACATGGTCCTGCTGAAGGCAGGTTGAGGGAATTCATCAACCAGTATCCTGAAGTGCGTCGTCTGCCGTACCTTCCAGGTCGTGATGCAGTGGCTGAGGCGATGGCTTCTGCTGACGTATATCTGTCACTCGGTCAGTCAGAGACGTTCGGACTGGCAGGTCTTGAGGCAATTTCATGCGGCACAACACCGGTTCTCCCTGATTCAGGCGCATCGGGTGATATGGCGGCATCACTGGGATTTGTACCTCCTTACCGGTCAGACAGTCCGGAAAGCCTTGCAAATGCTATCGTGTCCGCTGCGGCAATGTCCGATTCAGAGACAATGGGTTACCTTAGACGATTTGCTCTCGACGGACATGACTGGGATTCCGTGTTTCGAAGGATCGAAGTTTTCTACGAGAGGATCATCAGTGCTTTCAGAGATGGAAACCCGGACAGTCTGATCCCCCCTGACAAATGGTGGGAGGAATGATGGAGAAATATGCGGGTTAAATGGGTTCATATTACCTTGCACGATGTATCTCCAAGGCATGAAAAAACCATCT
>DAOWJX010000152.1 GCA_030640155.1 Candidatus Aegiribacteria sp.
GCTGTTGTCTTCAGAACTTCGGGAGGTGAGACATGTACCGAATACTTCGCTGTATCACGCTGATAGCAGCTTCTCTTGCTATCGCGGGTGAGACAGGTACAGCTGATCTTCTGGTCCTGTCATCTCCAGGATTTCCATCGTTGATGATGCTCGGACCCGCCGGTTGTGCGATTAGTACAGGTCCGGGATCCATGCTCTCGAATCCGGCTCTTTGTGAAACCGGGTTCAGCGCGGCGGGAGGCCGATGGAATCTGGAAACCACAGCCGCATCAGTCGCGGGTACTTTCTCTGCCGGGTCTGACATCGAAGTCGGGATCGGTCTTGTTTATCTGGGCAGAGGAGGGCTCATTGGAAGAGATGAGTCAGGTGTTGTTACAGGCGAGTATTCCTATTCAACAGGCTGCGCAATGGCCGGAGTGTCCTTCCCGCTTGCGGGTTGGATTGATGCGGGTGTTGGGGCCGGCGTGTCATGGGAGAATGTGGCGGCTGAGGGTGGAACCGGTATTACCGCGAACGCGGGGTTGGCTTTTAAACCTGCCGGTGGGCTTCTTGCCGGTATCGCTATTACCGGTGTCGGGCAGGCTCCTTCATGGCAGGGCATTCGTAAGGATATGCCAACCGAAATATCCGCCGGGGCGAGCTATCGTATATCAACGATTCTGACCGGTTTTGTCGGCGGGAAGATCGGATTCTCAACTTCCGATGCATTCGGATGCGGAATAAGCATGAATTACCGGGAGTATGGATGTTCGGCGGGTTATCAGTATTCCCCTGGCGAGGAGGAGATAAGCGGGATCTTCGCGGGCTTGCGGTATACCTACGAGTCAGGCGGCTTATATATAATCGAAATAGCCACTTCACAGAGAGATGAACTCGACTGGCCTATTCTGGCCGGTCTTTCAGTTTCTTTTTGATTGATAGAACGTAAAACCTTTCAAGCAGGTGAGTTATTCCGGGTTCGTATTGACCTGGAATATCATGGTACTTATTATAAGGTCGTAAATCAGGTACTTAAAGTAGGGGCAGAAAGGTTTCTGTATGTTACAGGCAAAATTCAGTATCGAAGAAGCACAGGCTCAATTCCTGAGTGAATTCGAAGTGTATGGATTCAAGGATAAAAGCTCTCTAGTCAGAGAAGCTATTAACCGGTTAAAGAAAGCAATGGAACTTGAAAGCCTGAGAAGATCAGCTGATCTGTATTCTGAAATTTATTCACTGGATGATGATCTGAAAGAGTTGACTGAATCAACAATAGACGGATGGCCGGAATGACTGTGTTGAAAAGAGGTATGGTGATTGAAGTAAATCTTGATCCGACTCTCGGTTCGGAGATGGGAAAAATCAGACCGTGTGTAATTGTAACGAATGATGTTTACAATGAAAGAGTTCCGGTTATTCAGGTTGTTCCAATTACTGAATGGAACGCGAAAAAAGCACGGATAATAACTAATGTTGAAATCCTTCCTTCACCGGATAACGGCCTTTCGAAGAAATCCATAGCGGACTGCCTGCAGACACGTCCTATCGATCATAGCCACAGAATGGTCAGAATCCGCGGGGAGCTGTCATCTGGTGAAGTAAAGAAAATAAATAGATCACTCAGAATTCTCTTCGGGCTTCAGAACTGAGCACCTGTGAGGAACTCCGGTATATAGATCTGAGGGATGCCTTTCCTTGATGGGAAGTCTCTGTCCATGGAAAGCACCATGTCCAGGATATCTTATTCTATACTGTAAGAACAACGCTTGTCAGGACAGCTCAGGAATTCGGTGGTCTGCGGCAGTAAGGAAAGACGATCGAATCCGAACGGCCAGCTAAAATTTCTTCGCGGAGGAGTATCCTTCTAGATCGTAGTCTATTCCCAGCTCGGGCATCGGCAGCCGGTCAATCGGAACACCTGATTCATCAAGGAACTTTTCGGCAAGCGAACCGTGGTAGTCGGAGAAGATAACAACCCGCGCAATACCGGCAGCGAGCAGAGCTTTCGCGCAGGTGGTGCAGGGCATGTTCGTTATGTAAGCGGTGGCGCCGTTCAATGGAACGCCGTGCCTTGCGGCCTGGGCAATTGCATTCATCTCGGCATGATTTGTTCTGACGCAGTGGTTATCGACAATGAGACATCCCACGTCCTCGCAGTGTTCCAGTCCGGGGAGAGAGCCGTTGTAGCCTGTTGAAAGCACATACCTGTCTTTTACCAGCACACAGCCGCAGTGCATTCTCGGACATGTTGCGCGCTCGGAAGCAAGCATCGCCAGTTTCAGAAAGTATTCGTCCCATGATGGCCTCAAAGTTTTTCACCTCTCAGAATGTTGGTGAAATATGCGGGTTACCGAAACTCGCAGTCAAGCTGAAAACCGAATTCGGTTCTGGAGTCGCCTTCGGTTTCTTCCCAGCCTGAGCCAAGAACAGCCGCGTCCTCGATGATTTTTCTCAGGAACCTTGCTCTGAGAAAAAGATCTTCACTGATTTCAGCGGAAATGCTCATATGGAACATGAAGCCCCTGTCCCATAGCGCAGTGGAGCCGAACTCACCGGGGAAAAAGGCTTCTGCCGCGTATACCCTGGAGTTGTATCCGTCGGTTGAAAAAGCGGCTCCGCC
>DAOWJX010000100.1 GCA_030640155.1 Candidatus Aegiribacteria sp.
CTTGCAGATTACCGAGACAACTTCAAAATCTCTGGCGGACAGAAATTTTTCTACAGCTCCCGCCTCCCTGAAAAGACCAGTGCAGAAGGCGAGTCCCAGCTTTCTGAAGTTCATTCTTCCCGCGAATTCAACTACCTCAAGAAGTCGCGGTTTACCGGGTTCAGGACATGTATTCCGCGGACTTCTGTTCCGGTAACCCTCACCCTCCTGAATTGATGCCTGCCTGGCAAATTCTCTGATATACTGATTCTCGAACTCGATATTTGCTTTTTCAAGAAGTTCGGTGTCAGCAGTCGGACAGGATGGCAAAGCTTTTCCCGGCCGTGTTGAGCACAGACGTTCATCAGAAGTATAAGGGCATCTTGCACAGGCTGGATGTTCTTTTTTCATGTTATTCAACTCCAGACATTCCGCAGGCGGTTCAGCATGAGGTACTCTGTATGTTATTCAGGATTTCCACGAACATTTCAGGATTATCAGGTGAGACAACAATAACCTGTTCAGCAAGTTTCAGGACCACGCAGTTTCTGAAATTAGTAACAAATGCTCGGAAGGGACCAAGTTTCCCGCTTTTATACCTTCCAGAGAAGCTGAAAAGCCCTCCATTACCCATGGTTCTGATTGAACCGGTCATAGCTTTGGCATCGCGATAGACAGAAACAAGAGAGGAAAGATCAATCTCCGTATCCCAGAGAAGTCTCCTTACACTGAGAACATTACCTCTGATCACATATCCTCTTACAGTGAAAAGCAGAGCGATGAAAAGAACAATAATCGGGATTGCGAAGTATAGAATCGCTTCTGGTGCTGCACAGTCTTTTGTCAGAAGAAGCCAGCCCGGCACCCCTGTGATTACAAGAATGCCAAGGAGACTGAGTACTCTAAGAAGTGTGCCCCAGGATGCCTGAAAAGATCCGTCCACATCCGTCATAATTACTCCTTGTTTTCAAATATCCATCTTGAAAATAATCTATGCGAGGTTGTCATCCAATGCAACTCGAATTTCTCACTCCTTCCTTTCAACAGATATTCAGGTTCTTTCGGCACTTTCAGTGTTGTATTACATTTTTTAGAGCTTGATGACCTCTTGCCATTGGCTCTCTATTGTAACACAATCAATGCAGAGGATAGGAGGTGATAAAATGCCTACTTTCATATTGATGACTCGACATCATCCAAGCAGTCTGCACAACGCTGAAAGCAGAAAGAAAATGGGAAAGACCTGGATTAACAAAGTCCGGGAAACCTGCCCAGGTATCAAGTGGATTGCGCACTACGCCATACTGGGACCCTATGACTTCATGGATATCTACGAAGCTCCGGACGTGGAGACTGCTCATAAGGTTTCCCTGATTTCCAGAGCCGAAGGAGCGCTGGAAGCGGAGAGCTGGCAGGCTCTGCATTACGATAAGTTCCTAGAAATTCTGAACGAAATAGAGGGCTGACAGGAACTGTCTGTTAAATGTGCTTCAGTTCAATTCCGGAAAGAAGTCTGTATTGGTAAAAGTATTCATAATGCGAGGGCTTCCCGGTGCGGGGAAGACCACATGGATTCGAAATAATCTCCCCGATGCGTTCATTTGTTCAGCTGATAACTATTTTCTTGATAAAGAGGGAAACTACAAATTCGACAACTTACTTATCTCTGAAGCACATGAATCCTGTCTGAAATGTTTTGCTGAAATCCTGACATCTCACGAGGATGAGGCAGAAAAAGAATCCCTCGTCATTGTCGTTGACAATACCGCAATCAGAGCCTGGGAAATTTCACCTTATTACAACCTGGCAAAAGCTTACGGACACGATGTAAAAGTTGTGCATATTAAATGCGATTCTGATCTGGCTCATTCCCGGAATATTCACGAAGTTCCACTGGAACGGGTCGAGAAAATGGATGAAGGTCTCAACAGCGAAACTCTTCCCTTATTCTGGAATGTAGAGGTAGTTGAACCGGTAAGCGACCATTAGCCCGCATATCTTTACCAGTTCTACTGACGCGAGTACTCCCCCATGAATCTGACCTGCTGTATAATGTTGCCCTCAATGGCTACTCTCAGTTCTTCCGCAGTTGCTCCAGGCGCCAGGTGAAGATGTCCTTCAAGAGCATATAGTGTGAAGAAATACCTGTGTTTACCTGAAGGAGGAGCGGGGCCTCTGTACCCGATGTTTCCCCAGCTGTTGCTTCCCTGTATGGTCCCATTCTCGAGTTCCGGATCTACAGGAATTCCTTCATCCAGTTCTCTGAGATCTCCCGGTATATTGTAAACCACCCAATGAATCCAGTTGCCAGCAGGCGCGTCCGGATCCTCACATATGAGGGCGAATGTCTCAACGTCGAAATCACATCTCCACTCCAGTGGAGGAGATAAGTCTTCCCCGTCAACAGTATACAGAGCCGGGATGAGTTCTCCATTTCCAAATGCTGCACTCCACAGAGAAAACGCAACCATAATCATTGTACACCTCCAAATATTTGATTCAAACTCCAGTATTATTAATTAATTAACTTCCGGTCAAGAGTAGTCCTCATTGGATTGATTTTTTATAATATTATCGGCTGTCGATATTTATCCTGATATCATTTCATTTTTATCCAAGGAGTAGAATTCTGTTCGAATATCAAAAAACAGGACGTTTCTTCGGGCTCATTTCTGACGGTATGGAAGAACTTGGCAAGGAAGAGCTGATCTCTCTCGGGGCAACCGACCCGAAACATGCGTACCGCGGGATGTTCTTCGGAGCAGATATGGAAACGCTCTACAGGATTAATTACCAATCAAGATTCTTTACACGGATTCTTGCGCCCCTGCTCACATTTGATTGCCACAGTGACAGATATCTCTATAAAACAGCATCATCCATGGACTGGTCACAGATTCTGTCACCGGAGAAGACGTTTGCAATATTCGCCAACGTATCCGACTCCAACATCAAACACTCCCAGTATGCTGCGCTCAAGCTCAAAGACGCAATTGCCGACTGGTTCATGGAAAAGGAAGGGCGCCGTCCCGACGTTGACACAAAGACTCCAGACGTCTGGCTGGGACTCCGGATCCATCGCAACAGGGCATCCATCCGTCTGGACACTTCCGGCGGCTCTCTTCATCGACGGGGATACAGGAAGAAATCAGTCGAAGCGCCTATGCAGGAGACTCTTGCGGCTGCTGTCATACACCTTTCCGGTTGGGATGGATCCACCAGGCTGATCGATCCGATGTGCGGGTCCGGAACTCTGCTCTGTGAGGCCTTGATGAATTACTGCCGTATACCAGCAGGTTATCTCCGCAGCAGATTCGGATTCGAATGCATGCCGGAATTCAATAAGGAGCAATGGAGGCAAATCCGACGGGATGTGAACTCCTTAATCAGGACACTTCCGGAAGGACTAATCCTTGGCAGCGACATTTCTCATGAAACCGTAACTGTCGCTTCAGGCAACTGCAGTACGCTTCCTTCGGGAAACAGGATTGAATTGAAAACATCGCGGTATCAGGACCTGAGTAATGTTTCAGAATTAACCATAATTACGAATCCTCCATATGGATTACGCCTTCAGAAGCATGAGGACATGGGTGCTTTTATGAAGGAACTTGGTGACTTTCTGAAACAGAAATGCAAGGGTTCGATAGTTTATATCTACTTTGGAAAACGGGATCTTCTTAAAAAGATCGGTCTGAGAGCAACCTCGAAAATACCTCTTAGAAACGGCAGGCTTGACGGACGCCTGGTTCGCTACGACCTATACTAACCTGGTTCTATACGGTTCAAGCTGCAATATGATACGTTGGGGTCTTGCGGTAGTCATCTCTATATAGTAGCGTATAAATAGCTTCTGACGTTCATGCGGTAAGAACAACAGAATATTCCTATAGAAAGAGTATTAATACTGATTAAGCTGTATGGATCGAAATTACAATTTAGTTTTTATGACATCAGGAATTTCAGAGCTGAGGGGGGATAGCTGGTGAATATGGATATCTTCAACAGTTACTTTGAACTCGGACTGATCGGTATGGCGATTACCTCACCTGAAAAGGACTTCATTGAAGTCAATAGCTATCTCTGCGAAATGCTCGGCTACTCAAAGAAAGAACTGCTGAAGAAAAAATGGTCGGATCTGACCCATCCCGAGGATCAAGAACTCAATGATAAATTCCAGAAAAGAGTGCTCGCAGGCGATATTAATGCTTATACACTCGAAAAACGCCTGATACACAAGGACGGCAGCACTATTCATGTCAGTATCTCTTCGAAATCCTCACGAAAGCAGGATGGATCAGTATCAGAATTCTTTTCCCTTGTTCAGGATATCACAGAGAGAAAAAGGGCGGAAGATGAAATCAGGAAATCGGAGTTGAAATACAGAACTGTTGTTGAGAACGCAACAGAAATGATCTGGCAGCTGGACAGAGAAGGGAATTTTGTATTTTTCAACAAATTCGCGGAGCAAATATCTTCGATGAAAAGCGATGAATGGAAAGGCAGACAATTTTCACCGGCGATTCATCCGGATGACCTCGAAAAAGTGAAAAATGTCTTTGTGGATACTTTAAGCGGGAATACCAACGAATATGAAGTCAGAATACTGGTTGCAGAAGGTATAGCTGAACTTATTGTTCAGACACTTCCCGTATATACCGATGGTGAGATCACCGGAACGCTCAGCTTCGGCAGGAATATCACAGAAGAGAAAAGAGCCGAACGTGCGTTAAAGGAATCTGAAAAGCGTTACCGTACTCTTCTTAACAATGTTCCTATTGGAATATTCCGATCAACCATCGCCCCTGAAGGCGGGACGTTCCTTTCTGTTAATCCTGCACTTGCAAGAATGTTCGGTTATGCTGATCCCCAAAACATGATCAGGACCAGAGTATCTGACTGTTATCAGAGCAGTGAGGATCGAAATAAATTCATAACCAATATCAGCCATGATGGTTCAGTTTCCGGATATGAAGTTCAGCTCAAGCGGAAAGATGGTTCTAACTTCTGGGACTCTCTCTCGGCCAAGGCAGTTAAGGATGAGAATAACAAAATCAAATATATCGATGGAGTCCTTGAAGATATTACTGAACGTAAATCCATCCAGGAAGCTCTCCGGGAATCGGAGGAGCGCTACCGCCGGCTTCTTGACCACAACCCTGCCGCGATTGTTGTTCATGTAGATGGTAAAATAGTCTATGTCAACAAGGCAAGTCTTGATCTCGTAGCTGCTTCCTCTCCTGAAGACGCCCTCGGTAAACAGATTCTTGATTTTGTTCATCCCGATTACAGAGAGATTGTTCTTGAACGTGTAAAACAATGTCAGACGGAAGAAAAATTCGCGAAACCTATCGAAGAGAAGTTTCTTCGACTCGACGGTAAATCGGTTGATGTTGAAGTTACAGCGATACCGATTACTTACCAGGGCAAACCGGCGTCACAGGTTGTTTTCTGGGACATAACCAGCAGGAAACAGGTTGAAGACAGTATACAAAATAATCTGAATGAACTGAATAAAACTCTTAAGGGGACGGTTGACGCGCTTTCTTACGCTGTTGAAACAAGAGATCCCTACACGGCAGGTCATCAGAAGGAAGTGGCAAAAATTGCCTGCGCAGTTGCGGAGGAAATGGGCCTTCCTGAAGATCTGATAGAGGGTTTACGTGTCGCCAGCCTTCTTCATGACATAGGCAAAATTAAGATCCCGGCTGAGATTCTAAGTAAACCCACGCTTCTGACAGACATAGAATACGAACTGATCAAAACCCATCCTCAGGCAGGGCATGAGATCCTGAAAACCATCAGTTTCCCCTGGCCTGTGGGAAAAATCGTTCTGCAGCACCAGGAAAGAATGGATGGTTCAGGCTATCCAAACAATCTAAAGGGGGATGAAATCTGTATGGAGGCGCGGATCCTCGGAGTTGTGGACGTAGTGGAGGCAATGTGCGCTCATCGTCCTTACAGAAGCTCCCGAGGTATCGAAGAAGCTATTGAGGAGATAAAGCAAAACAGAGGCAGACTTTACGACGCCACTGTTGTTGATGCATGCCTGAGATTATTCAAAGAAGATAAGTACAGTTTCGCTTCCAAATAACCAGTCGAATTCCGGGATTAACCCGCATATTTCAGAATTCGCATTCGACATACAGAAGATGACTGGTTTCGTACTGCAATACTGCATATTCTTATATGTATCCAGCGTGATAATACAGATAATGTTTCAGTGTTCTGAAACGGTAATTGAAATGCAGAGTTCCATCCGCGAAAAGTAATTCGCGAATGGATGTCTGTATTCATGAAAGATCGGAGGGGGTTATGAAGAGTGCTATGAAAGCAGTACTTATGCTGAGCGTGCTGGTTTTTTCAGCTACAGCCGTAATGGCTATGGAACGTGATGGGGTCGAGTATCCCGATCAAATTACTGTAGAAGGAATTGATCTGGTGCTGAACGGTCTGGGAACGCGTGAAGCAACCATATTCAAGGTTAATGTATACGTGGCGGCTCTCTATCTGGAAAATCTTTCAAGCGACGGGTATGCCATCTGCCAATCGGAAGAGACCAAACGTCTCATTCTTCACTTCGTTCGCGATGTCGGAGAGGGAGACATTACCGACGCCTGGACGGAAGGCTTCGTTAAGAACGCAGGCGATGACCTGTTGATATTTCAGGATCGCATTGAAACGCTGAACTCATGGATGAGTGACATAGATGATGGCGAGAGAATGGTATATACCTACATTCCAGGCACAGGACTCGAAGTGTCGGTGTTAGGTGATTTCAAAGGTGTGATCGAAGGAGCTGACTTTGCAAGCGCTTTCTTATCCATCTGGCTTGGAGACAACCCTCCGAATAGAGGACTTCGAGACGGACTTCTGGGAGACTGAGGAAGACCTTTAAGCAGGAGTCATCCTGTCAGTTGTATAACTGATGCACTCTGTAATGATTTGATATTTCCTGTGGAGGCGCTGACATGAAACTTTCTATTCTGTTGGTACTGGCTTTATTGATCGGCGCAATCGCCTTGCCCTTCAAGTTTGGCCCTGCAGTCAGATGGGTGATCACCGGTATGCGGAACGATGCGGAAAGCGAAAACTACGAAAGAAGCCTGTCCCGGATGCTGTTCCGCGGGGGCAGGATAATCATGGTCGGGGCAATGATCGATGTCGGCCTCACAGATGACCTGAGTATTGAAGCCTCCGGATTTTACGCCGGCTATGATCCTATATACGTGACCCCGCCGGACACCGCTTACACCCCCCCTATGAACAGATCTGGTTACATGTCTTCCTTTTCACTGGGAGTGCGAAAGGATCTGGGAGAGATGTTCGTTAACGCAGGGGTCGAAGCCCACTATTCCAGAGAAAACTGGACTGACCCCTACCAGGGTAATCGACAAATAATCGATTCCCTGTCAGTGGGGCCGATGGCAGGCATAGGGACAATGATGAATCTGTCCCTGTGTCTTCTAAGGTTCGACTTGGGACTGGTGTTTCCCGATTTCAACGATGTTTGGGGCAGCATCGGCCTTTCTCTCCTCATTCATTGAATCAGGGTTTTCAAGAAAACACCCTCATACTTCTCAGGAAGAAGCCTTTGACAGAGAAGGGCTGTTCTTGATATTATTAATTCAGACGGAGAATAACGGTCTTACTGAGTAATCTTCTTGATGATGAGGTTCTAGAGTGAGGTTATCTTTTTGCTTGATGATAGTTTTGTTTGGTGTTGGTATGCCTGACACCATCCTGGTTATGGTGCAACCGGATCTCGACGGTCTACAGCTGATCCGCGAAGGTTCTTTTCACCAGGTTGTTCTGCCTGGGTATCCGTTTCTTGGTCTTGAAGGCGAGCCGGATCTTCCTCACATTCCTCTGAAGATTGCTCTTCCGGCAGGCTGCAGAGCTGAACACGTAACTGTTAGAAATATCATATATGATACCTTACCTGGCACATACACGGTTGCCCCGGTCATTCCGGTAATATGTTCTATTGGCTCTGAAACAGCTTCTGCAAGACCGGACGAGCATATTTATGCATCGAATTCGTTCTATCCCGGGAACCTGCTCGAGCTATGGCAATCAGGAGTCCTCTGGGGAATGCCTCTGGCAAGCATCTGGATCAGACCTGTCCAGTGGAACCCGGCTACAGGACAGCTGCGGGTTCTACGAATGGCAGAGGTCGTTGTCGAATACGGAATGGATTACAGCCAGCCAACCATTCATAAAAGAACACAGTGGAGTGAAGACAGAGCCCGCGATATTCTGTACTCAATGGCAGTCAACCCGGTAGATATAGGCTACTCGGGTGCGGTTATCGTTGAACCCAGGCAATTGGAATACGGGCAGTATGTGGTGATCACGACTCCAGAATACCTGTTTCCAATGCAGGAGCTGGCTGACTGGAAAACAGCCAAGGGCATTCCTGCCGGGGTCTTCACGACGGATTGGGTTCAGAGCAATTACCCATGCATTGACCTCCAACAAAGCGTGCGAGCCTTCCTGACAGACTGCAGAGAAGAGGGGGTCGACTTCGTGCTTCTCGCGGGTGACAACGATGTTTTCGAAGCAAGGTTCACCTATCCCGTTCGTACTCCCGGTTACGTCCCACTTCCCTCGGATCTGTACTATGCCGACAACAACGACACTGAACCCGGTTTCGACATGTGGGACAGCAATGGCAACGGTTACTGGGGTGAATGTGAGGATAATGTGGAATGGCATCCCGATCTCTGGGTCGGCAGAGCATCCGTGAACAGCCTGGAGGAAGCGATGCTCTTTGTAGACAAGGTGCTGATCTACGAACATGTACAGGAGGTTCCTTTGCTCGATTACTTCGGCGGATGGCCCGATGAAATGCGGTTCGGTTACACAACTGGTTTCCTGCAGCCGGGTACTAATCCAGGGAGCTGGTACGCAGAGTCTATCTCCACCTTTGTACCAAACTCCTGGTCGGAGGAGAAGTGCTACGAATCGTGGGGGAACAACTCGACTGATATAACTATCGCCATGATAAATAATGGTCCTCATCAGATCTTTCACGCGAACCATGGTAGTTTTGATTGCATGTACACTGCATACGGAGATCTATTCACTGTGGACGACATCATGGAGCTGCAGAACATTACGAATTCAGGAAACGTCGCTATCTGGAATTCGATAGCCTGCAGCATAGGAGGCTTTGACACCCTGACCTGCTGCGCGGACGCCTGGCTGAACTCCCCCGAAGGTGGAGGGTTCGCCTGCATGAACGCGCGGCCTGTATTCGCCTTAAGCAGCTTCCCAATCTGTGAGCAGTTCTATATTGCCTTCCTCGTTAATGGGTTTTGCGAACTCGGCATCGCGCATGGTCTGTCATTGGATTATCTGTGCCCTCCAACGAGCGGATCAGTAGGTTCCACCGTGCAGGGCAACAACCTGTTTGGAGATCCCGAGCTGCCGATGTGGACGGCACCGAGCGTCTCGCTGGACATGAATCACCCATCCAGCATAGAGGGGTCCTGTATGATTTCTGTCTACGTTTCCTCGTCGGGGGGAATGCCCGTCGAGGGAGCAAGGGTATGCCTCCAGAAGGGTTCGTGGCAGACGGGAGAAGTTTACGAAGTCGGTTACACCGATGTTGGAGGACATTTGTCTCTGTGGGTCAATCCTCAAACTCCGGGCGAAATCAGTCTGACCGTCTGGGCTCACAACTTCGATCCCTATTTCGGGAGTATTGACGTGATCTCAGAGGAGCAGGAAGAGGAAGTCGTCTACGATTACTCGCTGATAAGGATAACACCAAATCCATCATCCGCACCAGTTCAGATGCATTTCTCGCTTCCTGAAAATGCGTACGTGGAACTGAATATATTCGATATCTCCGGTCGCTTAATTTTTGCTCCAGCTTCCGGACCTTATGACTCCGGTATCCATGAAACAACAGTCGGTGGTCTTCAATCGGGAGTCTATTTTGTAAGAATGGAATCCGGGAGCTTCTCTGCAATTCAACGCTTTGTGGTGATCGAATAGGTGAACTATCTTCTAATCTGGCTTAACAGTCCGGAACAGGTATACATCCTGATCCGCATCAGTAGCACCTTGCGCCGAATAGTCAATTTCAATGAGCCTGCGGTCAGCCAGCTTTTCGAAGCAGTGCCGGGGGTGATAGGTTCCACAGATGTTTGTACCGGAGTATTTCTCCCCCCGTACAACCAGTTCCCCGTTCCGGAATCGCTTTAACTCTTCATCGGAAAGAACAGATGTTCTGGATACCCCGTGAACAGTGATGATGATATAACCGCCTGGCTTTGTTATCCGGATGAGTTCATCCAGACAGCAGGACTGCATCTCTCTGGAGAGGTGTGTAAACACGGAAATGGTGTATACGATGTCAAAGAAGTTATCAACGTAACCTGTACGGGAGTGCATATCGTTTACGGATACGCTTACGAATGGGAGATTATCCTCACACCACCTGATCAGGGATGGATTGTAATCGGTACCGTAGATCTTCGCGTGTATGAGACCCTTCCAGAAGCGGAGTACTCGACCGCAGCCGCAGCCGAAATCGAGTATAGAGTCGAATTCGTCAATACAGAGTCCGTTTTTCTCAAGAAGATCGGTAATCCAGTTGGCTCCTTTCAAGCCGTTGTGGTACATGGACTCCAGGTCGTACTGTCCACAGACCAGGAAAGCCAGCCCGGGGGTCTGAACAGGTAATCCGTCCGGGGCTCCATTCCGAATGAACCTGGCATTTTTCCTGAGAAGCTTCCAGTTGAAAATGTACTTCAAGAAGTTCAAACCATTTCGTGCAGAAGCACCAAGCTGGAATTTATCCAGAACCGAATTAATCATTTGCTTCATATTAACAGGATTTCACGCCTTCCCACCGATACTCTTGTATCCAAACAATTGATCTGCTCTATGGAAGAACAGTAACTTCGACTGCTTCACTCAACTGTCCGTCACTGGCCAGAACGAAATACACTCCATGTTCCAGACCGGTGATATCTACTGAAAGTTCTGAAACACCTTCCGGGCACATAGATATGGGTGTTCTCGTTACAAGCCTCCCGCTCAGATCAAATATTGAGACACTGACTTCACTCTGAACTGCAAGAGATACAGTGATACTCAGGAAATTTCTGGCTGGATTAGGTGCAGCACACTGGATTGACAGATTCAGAACCCCCAAGGGCTCGTGACTGTGTACACCGGTGGAATCGCCAAACCACGCAAGCTTGAGCTGATGATTTGTAACATCATTATAGATGATAAAGGGGTTACCGTTGCTATCAACAGCAATATCCGGGTCTGTTCCCACATCACCATCCGAATCAAGGAGCATAGTATTCCAGGAAGATTCACCACTCCAGGCATACCTGAGATCGTCATTACCGGAGTCATGATATGCTACGGGAGGCGTGTCGGATCCATCAGAGGCTATGGCACAGTATTTACTCGCTTCATGAGAGGGATCAACATGTGTGATCTGCCATGTCGAACCGTTGAAGGATGCAAAGAGAAGCTCGGTATTGTCCTGAAACACGATCCGAGGCAGATCCGCAGCTGTAAGGGCAATATCCGTCTGTTCGCCATCGTAATCACCAAGATTCTCTCCTGCCCAGTTTCCGCCCGAACGCTCTGTATGATAAAGTCTGATCCAGGGATCGAAGGAATCATTATAGCCGGTCCAGTAATTGTACTGGGCAAGGTGAGGTTCATTCTGTGAAGTCAGCGTCTGTGAAACGCCGAAACACCCTGCTCCTGAATTGTACCACCAGGAAATTTCATCCACCCATATGGAACCATTGAAATACAGATGATGCAGGTCCTTTTCGCCCATATTCCAGTCCACATCGAAATAAACTATGTGTGGATTTCCTTCAGATCCCGTATCTATGGCATACAGGCGTCCACTCATAGTTGAGAACACAAGTTCATCAATATACCAGCTGGCTAGCTCCTTTATTGCATAACTGACAGTGTACGGGTGAGAGCCTGTCTGGAAGACAATGCATGGGTCATCATTATTATCCAGGGCGAGATAGCAGTACCTGATCTCATCACCCTCCGCCACTGTACTGAATTCCCAGCCCGAACCACTGTAATGGGCGTATGTTACACTCGTAGAACGCGTAGAACGATCTTCGCGCAGATATACAATGTGCGGATAACCCTGCGAATCGATTCGGATTGAAGGATCGGTAGGTTCAATACCGGTATCCAGGATATCGAAGTTCCAATTTTCGTAGGAACCGGGATCGAGAGCAGCTGTCTCACTGGAAAAAATCATCAAAGCAGCAATCAACAGACTGAATATTAAGTTGTACATGCCTGATTCCTTTCATTGGGCAATAACTTCATCAATGATCTGAATTACACCAGCAGGATGTCAGACCTTGATTAAATGAGCCAGGCGATGACAAACTGCTTCATCAGATTGCCCTTTCAATTCCGAAACTATGATAAAGGTACCGGTCGAGGAATGTCAAATCACAATCCAGTATAGGGACATCCCGCGTCCCCACAAGGAAATTGCTTCTTCAAAATAGATTTCCTGCCTTGCCAGGACTTAACTGTATTACTTTATTTTCTTCCAGAGCTTCAGAAGTTCTTGTTCTTGCTCTGGCTTTAATCCTGCAAGTAATTTGTAATCAGATGGACGTGTGGCATGCCAGGAAACCGTATCGCGAATTGTGTCAGCATAAGGTCTGAAGGTTAAACCTGCATCAATTGCTTTACGGCAGTTGACCTGATTTATTCCTGCCCATTCTTTTGGCACCCACACTGGAAGGTTGATTTCGTACTCCGTAATGAACTTCTCACTAACCCAGGTGAATTCGGCTTTGCTTCCAAAGATTTTATTACATTTTTCCAGAAATTGTTGTGTAGTAAGTGTATAGTCTGGACCGGTGCTATTGTAAATATCAGTTTGCCTTTTCTCAACCATAAGCAGAATAAATTCTACAAGATCGCGAA
>DAOWJX010000108.1 GCA_030640155.1 Candidatus Aegiribacteria sp.
AGGTTTTCACAGGTTCTATCAGCACGAAAGGATAGTGGACTCTGAGAATCCGGATGCTTCTTCAGCAAGGTTGACACTTTGTGAAGCATGCAGGCGTAGTATAAGCGGTCTGCTTGAGATACTGGGGATAGACGCCCCTGAAAGAATGTAAAACATAATTCTACGGACAGGATAGGTTATATCATGGCACTTCTTGTAGTTGGTTCTGTTGCTCTGGATACAGTTACAACACCCGCAGGCAAGGTGGAGGAAACACTTGGTGGTTCCGCAGTCTATTTTTCACTTGGCGCGTCCTGTTTTGATGTTATCAGGATTGTGGGAGTTGTTGGACCAGATTTTCCGATGTCAGAAAAAAGATTTCTTGCTGAACGGAGGATTGATGTCAGGGGTCTCGTTACCGGACAGGGTCCCACTTTCCGTTGGGAGGGCGTGTACGGTCCTGATTTCGGTGATGCGAGAACAATCAGGACAGAACTCGGAGTATTCGCCAGCTTTGAACCGAAACTTCCGGAGGATTACATGAATACTCCATATATTTTCCTCGCAAATATAGACCCGGCGCTTCAGCTTGATGTTCTCGATCAGGTTCACAATCCCAGTTGGATCGCTGTGGATACCATGAATCTCTGGATTGATCAGCAGAGAGACAAGGTTCTGAGAGTCTTCAGAAAAGTTAATATTGTTTTTGTAAATGCCTCGGAAGCAAAACAGATTTCCGGAAAAAGAAACCTCTTCGATGCCGCTGAATTCATTCTGAAGTCCGGTCCGAGGTATGTCGTTATTAAAATGGGCGCTGCTGGAGCGATGATTTTCGGTGGAGACAAACCTTTCATTCTGCCGGCTTACCCTCTTGATGAGGTAATTGACCCAACTGGTGCCGGTGATACATTTGCTTCGGGAATGCTTGGATACCTCGCGGGGAGTGACAGTGATCTTGGTTTTGACAGTATGAAAGAGGGGCTGGCATATGGATCAGTCAATGCAAGTTACGCGGTCAGCGGTTTCGGCATTGAACAGCTCAGAGAAATCACTCGTGATGAGATTGATTCGAGAATGGACTACTACTTATCTACAAACCAGCTTGGAGCATGGAAATTATGACACAGATCAATTACCGCGACAGTGGTGTTGATATTAAGGAGGGGGAGAAAGCCGTTGCCCTGATGAAGGAGAATGTAAGAAGTACATTCACAAAAGAAGTGCTTTCCGATCTTGGTCACTTCGGAGGGCTTTTTCAGGCTGATTTCCCCGATACGGAGAATCCTGTACTGGTTGCAAGTACCGATGGTGTAGGTACAAAACTGAAAGTCGCCTCCATGACCTCAAAATACGATACTGTAGGTCAGGATCTGGTCAATCATTGTGTCAATGATATTCTGGTTCAGGGAGCCAGGCCTCTCTTTTTCATGGACTACATCGCGTGTGGGAAACTGGAAGCTTCAGTGATCACTTCCATCGTTTCCGGGCTTGCTGTCGCGTGCAGGGAGAATGGATGCGCGCTTCTAGGTGGCGAAACCGCTGAAATGCCCGGATTCTACAGTGAAGGCGATTACGATGTGGCCGGGACAATTATCGGGCTTGTGGACAAAAGTATGATTATTGATGGTTCAACAATTCGTCCGCGTATGACCGTCATTGGTCTTCCATCAAACGGGCTGCATACGAACGGTTATTCTCTTGCCAGGAAGGTTCTGTTCGAGATTGCGGAGATGTCCTCTGAAGATAAGCCTCCACTGCTTGAAGGAGCCACGATTGGAGAAGCTCTTCTTGCTGTTCACAAAAGCTATTTGAACGTGATAAAACCCCTGCTTAAGGAGCGTCTGATACAGGGAATCGCTCATATTACCGGTGGAGGTATACCCGGAAATCTTTCAAGAATCCTGCCCGAAGGATGCGGTGCGCTGATAGATGAGAAGTGGGAGATTCCGAGAATCTTTGAAATTATTCGCGAGCGGGGAAATATTGATAGAGCTGAAATGCGCATAGCCTTCAATATGGGTGCAGGAATGTTGATTGTTGTCAAAAAAAGTGATTCAGACAGAACTCTGGAGATCCTTCAAGAATCAGGAGAGTTACCATTCCTGGCCGGAGAGATAACTTCTCAAGAAGGAATTTCGTTCAAATCCTGAGAGTTGAGGCACGTAATGTATAAAGGGTTGACAGAAGAACTGGCTCGAACGACGGATTCGAGAATACTGCTCGCGGTCATTGACGGTGTTGGAGATGTTTCAAACACCGAGCTTGGCGGCAGGACACCTCTTGAAGCAGCAGAAACTCAGCATCTTGACAGACTTGCGTCTGAGAGCGCGCTTGGCCTGCATACTCCGGTGTCCACAGGAATCACACCAGGAAGTGGTCCTGCACATCTTGCTCTCTTCGGGTACGATCCTGTTACTTTCAATGTGGGGCGGGGAGTTCTTGCAGCGCTCGGAATGGAATTTGACCTGGAATACAGGGATCTTGTGGCCAGGATCAATTTCTGCACGGTAGACGATGATGGCATAATAACCGACAGAAGAGCAGGGAGAATATCCACTGAGAAATGTATTGAACTTGTTGAACTCCTATCCGTCATAGAGATAAGAGATGTTGATATTTTTGTTCTTCCCGTTAAACAGCACAGGGCATGTGTGGTATTCCGGGGTGAAGGCCTCGATGATAACATCAAGGATACCGATCCCGGGCTCACAGGGGAAAAACCTGTCAATGTTACAGGGTCAGGGAAATCAGCACGGGTTGTAAGAGAATTTATCATGGAAGCCGGGAGAATCCTGCATAGAAGACATCCGACCAATTTCATCATTCTGCGGGGTTTCTCCATCTATGAGGAATTCCCATCCATGCGAGAGCGTTTCAGGCTCACTCCAGCAGTTGCGGCGCTTTATCCGATGTACAAAGGTGTAGCGAGATTCGTAGGTATGGATGTTTTTAGATGTGAACCCGAGGATCTGGATGGTCAGGCCAGGGCTGTGATGAAAGCACTTGAAAGTGGGCATGATTTCGTTTTCCTTCATCACAAACCGGCGGACAGCGCCGGAGAAGATGGGAACGTGCCGGCAAAGATAAAGGCTATCGAAGAGTTTGACAGACACTTACCCTCTTTCCTGAAGCTGGGCTTTGACGTTGTATGTGTTACCGGTGATCACAGTACGCCATGTTCCATGAAACTGCACAGCTGGCACCCTGTTCCGGTGCTTATCAACGGTGGTCCTCAGAGAGTCGGGTACAGTAAAATTTTTTCAGAAAGAGAAGCTCTCTCAGGTGCTTTAGGATCATTCAGAGCAATGGATCTCATGCCGCTTCTTCTGGCTTCAGCCGGGAAACTGGCAAAATTTGGTGCTTGATTCTCGATTAAGTAAGAATTCCAATGCGCTGGTTGCGCTCTCCGGCGGAGTTGATTCCTCCTTTGCTTTGAGCCTTGCAATCGGGGGGTACAGAAATGTCAGGGCAGGATATGTTGATACTGATGGCAGAGGTATTCCTGCTTCCGCAGAAGAAGTAGCAGATTTCCTTGGTGTACAGCTGGTCAGGCTGGACGCATCTGAGCGATTCAAGACCGATGTGATTGATTGGTCGCAGGACATGCTTCTGAAGGGGCTTACACCCAATCCGTGCGTTAGATGTAATGAAAGAATCAAGCTGAGGATGCTCTACGAAATACTGGAACCATCTGAAGTTCTTGTAACAGGTCACTATTCTCGAAAGCAGGGTGACCTTGTCAGGCGGGGATCGGACAATTCAAAGGATCAGAGCTATTTCCTTTCGATGGTAGACAGCAGGATAATCTCCAGATGTGTATTTCCGCTTGGTTATTTGACAAAAGAACAGGTTCGATCAGAAGCTGTTGCCGGAGGGCTGCCCTTCAGAAAAGATGAAAGCATGGATCTTTGCTTTGAGCTGCTGGTTGACAGAGAAAAACCGGGTAAGATCCTGAATACTTTCGGAGAGGTTATCGGTACTCATCAGGGAATAGAGAGTTATACCATCGGGCAGAGAAAGGGTTTTGGCGCTTTCGGTCGAAGGATGTATGTGGTGGCGATTGATCCTGTCTCCGGAACTGTAACAGTTGGTGATCGAGAGGATCTTCTTTCAACAGCCTGTACTGTTGGAAGTATGAACTGGTTCAGAAAACCTTCCGGGTCCTGTATTGAAGCGAAGGTTCAGACCAGGCACCGCCGAAGAGCTGCGACCGCTGATCTCGAAATTCTGAATGATTCCATTCAAGTGAAATTCAAAGAACCTGAGGAAGCTGTTGCGCCGGGGCAGGTGTGTGCTGTATATCTCGATACTGCTGTTATTGGTGGAGGAATTATCACTGCTGCGGAAAGACTGGAACGGAAGCTGTAATGGAAAAATCTGTCATACGGGAAATCTACAGACTGAAAACCGAAATGAATGCGGTGATCCTTGCTCACAGCTATCAGCCTCCTGAGATACAGGATATCGCGGATCATGTAGATGATTCCCTTCAGCTGAGCAGGATAGCGGCATCCACCGATGCTTCAGTCATTGTTTTCTGCGGGGTCAGATTCATGGCAGAAACCGCTCATATCCTTGCGCCTGACAAGACTGTACTGCTTCCTGAACCGAAAGCTGGATGCCCCCTTGCTGACTGCATAGACGTTCCTTCGCTTCGATCGATTCAGGCGGCGTTTCCGGACTCCCTTACGGTACTCTATGTCAATTCTTCTGCTGAAGTGAAGGCTGAAAGTTACGCCTGCTGTACATCGGCAAACGCGCTTGAAGTAGTTAACAGCGTTCCATCTGACAGTGTGATATTCGCTCCTGACAGGAATCTTGGAATGTTCATATCCCGCAGATCGGACAAAGAGATTCATGTCTGGAACGGTGCCTGCAGAACTCATGCGGTCGCTGATGTTCAGGATATGAAAAAGCATATTGAAGAATGGCCTGATGCCGAACTGCTGGTCCATCCGGAAACATCTCCCGAAATCTGGGAGCTTGCTGATGCCGTACTTGGAACAGGCGGAATGATTCGTCATGTCGGCAGTTCCAGGGCGACCAGGTTCATTATAGGAACGGAAGAGGGGATGGTTTACAAGCTTAAGACCCTCTACCCTGACAGGGAATTCATCGCAGCCGGTAAAATATACTGTCCGAATATGAAGGTTACTACACTCCAGAAGATACTTGATTCTCTTACTAATCTTAAGCCTGTAGTCCGTCTTGATCCGGCAATCAGAGAAAAAGCATATGCTGCCGTTGCCAGAATGACGGAGATAACAGGATGAGAAAACCTGTTATCGGCATCACACTGAACTGGTACAGGAATGATCAGCTGAAGGTTAAATCATACGGTAAATGGCTTTTCGGTCTGAATCAGACGTATGCTGAACTGGTGGCTGAAACGGATGCTCTGCCTGTTGGAATCATACCTTCTGGAAATGAATACAGTGATATTCTGGAAACTGTAGATATGCTTCTGCTCACAGGAGGCGGTGATCCTGACCCGGAACTGTACGGTCAGGGAAATGACGGATCAAAAGGTTGTTATCGGGAAAGACCCGTTTGGGAGATGAATCTGTATAAAGCTGCGAGAATCATGGGGAAACCCGTTTTCGGTATCTGCCTTGGAATGCAGCTTATAGGAATAGCGGAAGGTGTTCCGCTTATTCAGGACATTCCTGCTCAGATAGAAGGAGCGCTGGATCATCATGGAAAACCACGATCACCTGAGAAGCATTTCGTTAGAATCATGACCAATACTATCCTTCAAGAAATACTCGGGTCTGAAGCTGAAGTAAGCTCATTTCATCACCAGACGATTTCGCGGATTCCGGACGGTTTCCGGCTTGCCGCGAAGTCATCGGACGGTGTTATCGAAGCGATTGAATCGGATGATGGCGGTGTTTTAGCTGTGCAGTGGCATCCCGAGAGGGATTTCACAGGACCGCTCATTCTGAACGGGATGTTTTCACGCCTGACAGTTGGTGATTGAAAGGTGCTATATCTCTCTAAACCCAGATATCTCAGGAGAATGTGGGGCAGTCTTCAAAATGAAGAGTCTGAAACCCCTTTTGGTGAGATATGGTGGCTTTTTCATGAGAAGGACTGTTCTTCAGTTCTTAAAGATCCAGTTTCCGGCACTGAAACATCGGTTGATACTCTCGTAGCATCGGGGAACCTTCCTGGGAAGAGTGTATACCCGATCCTTCTGAAAACGCTTCATACAGCAGACCGCTTGTCCGTTCAGGTCCATCCCGGTACGGATGAAGGCAGTCTGTTCAAGGAGGAAACATGGATAGTTCTGCAAGCGGAAGCCGACGCATGGATGATGGGCGGAATAAATAGTGACAGGCACTATTTTCTGGAATTCATCCGGCTTGGAAGGGCAGAGGAAGTGTTGAATAGAATTGGCCTGAAAACCGGTGATATTTATCATATTCCTCCTGGAACCGTTCACTCTCTCGGACCTGGTCTGGAGATTCTTGAGGTTCAGAGCAACTGCAATATTACATACAGGCTTTACGACTGGGGACGAACGGGAACTGATGGAGAACTCCGTCAGCTTCATCTGGAAATGGGGATTGAGGCAATTGACTGGGGTTCAGGTGGAAGACCTGTTCCAGCTGGCAAGCATGGAGTAATCGACAATAGTGCGCTTGATATCTGTAATTACAATATTCAGTATTATAAGAGTCAATCAGAAGTAGATCCTCCATGCGGGAGTCTCTTCTTTCTGGTATCCGGATGTTTGCGTATCCAGGAGATTGAAATTTATTCCCCTGCCTGTCTGATCGCGGACACGAATGGAGGAGTCTTCAGACTGGAAGGTTCAGGGTATATCGTGGAGCCCGGAGGGAAATAATGAAAGCATCATTCTACGGAGTAATTATGGCAGGTGGCAGAGGTACAAGGTTCTGGCCGCTGTCCACCAGGGAAATGCCGAAACAGTTTCTGAAGCTTACAGGTGAAAAGACAATGCTCCAGGAAACAGCTATCAGATTCAAGGGAATTTGCGATCCCGGACGGATTATGGTAGTTACCGGGATCGATCACAGGGAAACAGTTCTCGAACAGCTTCCATGCCTGGAACAGAAGAACCTTCTGCTTGAACCAACAGGCAGGAACACAGCAGCATGCATAGGCTGGGCTGCCCGGACCCTTTTCAACAGGGGAGAGGGTTCTGCGATCATGGCTGTCGTTCCTTCAGACCATGTTGTGGATAACCCTGAAGGCTTCAGAGAAACTCTCTCCATTGCTGTCGTGCCTGCCATGGATGGAATGCTGGTCACAGTAGGTATTCCTCCGGACTATCCCGCTACAGGATACGGATATCTTGAGCAGGGGGAGGAGATCGGAAGAGATGTTTACAGAGTTTCAGCTTTCAGGGAGAAACCTGACCCGGATACTGCAATAGAATATGCTGCAAGTAAAAGATATTTCTGGAACGCCGGAATGTTCATCTGGAGAGCGGATACAATCCTTAAAGAGATCACATTACACCTTCCCGAGCTTGCGGAGGGGCTTGAAAAACTCGATTCCGACACTTCACCGGAACTGTCCCTTTACAATTCACTCCCCTCAATCTCCATCGATTACGGTGTTATGGAAAAAGCTGGAAATGTTGCCATGGTTCCTGCCAGATTTGGATGGAACGATATAGGCGACTGGCCAACCGCCCGAAAATGTAATGTGGCAAAAGGTGAGGTAATTTCAATAGACTGCGAAAACACAACCGTCTGGAGCGAGGGGAAGCTTACAGTCCTGATGGGTTTGAAGAATGTTTCAGTTGTGGAAACCGATTCGGTGCCCCTGGTTATGAGCGACGAGTACTCCCAGAAACTCAAGGATGTGGTTGAAAAGCTGGAAAAAGAAAAGCCAGACCTGGTCTGAGACCTGCTCTTGTTGTTTTTTTCAAAGGATTTCCGGTCTGTTCTTTAATAATTCTTTTAAGATATTGCTAAAACTCTTCCAGTCGACCTTCCATATAAACTCGCTCTTCACTTTTACATCAGTTGTTCAACACCGATATTTTTAATGATGGTATACATTTGTTTACTTCATTATGTCAAGATAATCGCCTTGACTCCCAGTATTCTGTACTGTATTCTCAAACTGTTAAACCAGAAAGAGAATTGAACAGCAGCTGTTCGATCATTGTTCAGAAGGAATCTGCGCATATCTGATTATTGTTGAGTTGTGAAAGTGAGTTCCTATAGCAGGAAGCTTAGAATGAGGTATGAAAGGGAAGAAATGCGAATTTATTGTGTGTTCTTTATTGGATGCATCTTCTTAATCCTGATTTTAGGGTGTGGTGAAGAGAATGCCGTTTTTCCTGACGATCAGATCACCCTTCCTGTGGATACGCTGCGGGTTGTTTTTGAGATAGGTCAGGAAATTGGAGATTCTTCGAATACATTTTCCTCCCTGAAAGCTGCCCTCATCGATAAGCAAAACAGAATCATAGTGCTGGACGAGGTAGAAGCCTGCATAAAGGTTTTCGATATCCAGGGCACTTACATTCGGCAAATATCCCGCAGAGGATCCGGTCCGGGAGAGTTGAGTCATCCGGTGGGTTTGTTCTTAATGCCCGATGGCAGGCTGGGTGTAAATGCAGCTGGTAAAGGTGGATATGTTGTATTCGATGATTCTCTGAATTTCCTTGAAGAGATCAGCTTGTGGAGGGGGAACTCTCCATACAGTGTCACTCCCGCTTCAGACTCCAGACTGGTGGCATGTAAATACGATATTATCATGAGGGATAATAACATTGTAATGAGTCGATCGGTAGGAATTTATAGTTGGGGAGAGAGTGAATGCGATACCTTGCTCTGGAAGGATTCTATCGTGACTACACAGGAAGAGCTCTATGAGAACCTTTCTATGGTAGCTCTTTATGCTTTAATAGATCGGCTGGATACCGGTGGGAGTGTAGAATTCGGCATCTACTTTGCACCTGTTGACCCTTATGAGTACCGGGTTATTGGCTGGGACTCAACTGGTGCTGAGATTCTCTCCATAACCAGGGATATGACTCCTGTGGCTAAGACCCCTGAAGAGATTGCGAATGAGAGGGTTTATGTGAACTGGAGTCTTGACAGAGGTAGCGGTGGTTCTTCCGGCGTCGATTACCAACCAGCTCCGTACAGGAACATGATAGCAGGTGTTGATATCGGCCCTGATGAGAATCTCTGGGTCAGACGAGGAACCCGTCTTGAACCGTTTTTCGACATCTTTGATCTGAACGGTAACCTGTTGCGGCATGCTGTCTACCCTATTGAAGGATGGGGCTGGGAAACAGAGGTGACGGCCCATGGGATATTAGCCTGGGAATTGGATCCTTTTGAAGGGTACCAGAAGTTGTATTTGCTGGAGTAGACAGTCTACGGCAATCCGAATATTAACCTGTGAATTTCTCTGATTGAAAATCATTGCGGGATAAGAGTATCTTGAATGAAGAAAAAGATTCTTAACAGACAAAGCAGCAGAACACCATACATTGTGTCTTTTAACTCAATTATCGATAATGTCTGCTGATTTGAGGCGTCAGGCAAAGAAAGGAGAGCTCCGTGAAAAATTGGAATGATGCGGTGCACTGGGCGTTTGGAAGAGGGTTCTGGTACTCTGATCCGGTTGAAGAGGTCAAATGTTTGACTACGGAACAACTTTTTTGGGTTCCTACGCCCAGGAGTCTTTGTGCGATCTGGCACATAGGCCATATCGCGCGCGCGGAG
>DAOWJX010000056.1 GCA_030640155.1 Candidatus Aegiribacteria sp.
CAGGATGAGAAACGCGATAATTGTAAACCATACTGGGGGCATTAGTTATCTCCATGATCTGTGTAATTCATATCGTATTCAGTGAAATCCGGTAGAGTTGTATCCGGTAGAAATGCTCCGCCTGAGATATCGTGAAGAGTGCAGTAATACTGTGGTGCTGTTCCCTTCCAGAACTCCTCCTGCCTGGAATTCTCTCCGCAGTATTCCAGGGCAAGTTTACCTGTAATTGTGCATATCACAGCCGTTTCGACAGAATTCTCCGAGGGGCCGGAGAAAGAGAGCGTTCCGTCAGCAGGGTTATCTCTGAAAACATTCTTCATGAAACGGGTCCAGATTGGAAGGGCGATACTGCTTCCGGATTGTCCTCTGTTGTTCGGCAGTCTCATTCTCACGATATGGTTGTCGTATCCCACCCACACGCTCGTGACCAGATCAGGTGTAAATCCCACAAACCATGCATCAGCGTAATCACTTGTGGTTCCGGTTTTCCCGCCGGCCTGTCTACCCGAATAAGGTCCTCCCCAGTACCATCTGCTTCCTGTTCCGGTTCCCTCACGGAGTACAGACTGCAGAATTGAAGTGATCAGGTAAGCACCTGTTTCCGACAGTACTCTTCTGCCTGCTGAAGGCGTCTCGTTATCTTCAAGGACATTACCATACCTGTCTTCAACTCTGAGTATAGCTACAGCGTCCCTCGCGATTCCTCCTGTGGCAAAGGGAATGTATGCCTGTGCCATTTCCAGTGGATTAACCATGCAGCTGCCGAGAGGTAGTGAACTTACAACCGGAATTCTTGAAACGATTCCCATCGCCCTTGCTCTTGCAGCAACAGCCTCAACTCCCACAGCCATCCCAAGACGAACAGCTGAAACATTAAATGACCGGGCAAGAGCTGTTCGAAGCGTAACCATACCATGGAAAGTATGATCATAATTCCTGGGGCGCCAGGAGCCTGGGGACAGTTCAACAACAACAGGCTGATCAAGAATAATGCTTCCCGGAGACCATCCCTGCTCAATGGCTTCAGCGTAAACAAACGGTTTGAAAGCGCTGCCAGGCTGACGCCTTGCTTGAACTGCGCGGTTGAATTCACTGTCACGAAAATCTCTCCCACCAACCATCGCCATCACATATCCTGTTTGTGGATCAACAGCTACAAGTGCTCCCTGGATATAATCAGGAGCTCCCGAAACAGTATCCCTTACAGCCTGCCAGTGAGCATATGAGCTTTCGAACCTGAGGCGTTCTCCATTATTCAGAAACTCTCCTGAGGTTGAATCCCACACCGGTTCCATTGAGGTCAGAACACTGTCAAGAGCCTGTTCAGCAAGTATCTGCACGTCAGGGTCGAGTGTTGTATGAACTCGGAGCCCCTGTTCGTAGACAGCAGACCATCCGTATCGGTTAACGAGATATTTTCTGATATACTCGGAGAAGTATGTCCATTCCTGTTCAACTTCAGGACGATGGACATTAACGGCTAAAGAAGTTGAAATGGCTTCTTCCGCCTGCTTCCAGTTTATGTATCCTTCGCTGGCCATAACACGCAGGGCGATATTTCTCTGGGTAAGGCACCTGTCAGGATTCTGAAGTGGATTGAATCCGCTGGGATTCTTTACCATCCGCACCAGCATGGCGGACTGTGCAAGTGACAGTTCAGCCGATGTGATCCCACCGAAATAGGTTCTTGCAGCGGCTTCTATTCCATAAGCCCCGGATCCGAAATAGATCTGATTAAGGTACATTTCAAGGATCTCATTCTTGCTGAACTGACGCTCGATCTCCATTGCGATGAACGCTTCCTGGATTTTCCTCTGTATCGTCTGATCAGGAACAAGAAACAGTCCTCTTGCAAGCTGTTGTGTAATAGTACTCGCACCCTGGCGGGAACCGGTTGTGATATTAACCCAGGAAGCTCTAACAATCCCTCTGAGACTGATACCGCTATGCTCGTAAAACGTTCTGTCTTCAGTGGCGATGAAACCGTTGATTACCCAGAGTGAAACTTCTTCCAGTGTAACGGGGTACCTGTTCTCAACACACGCGGTTGCCATGAGGTTTTCCTTTATGTCGTATATCTGAGTGGCAGCGGCAGGCTCATGACCCCTGAGTCCGGCGACAAGGAGGTTACCTCTCGCGTTGGTGAAGGCGGAACTGCAATCTCCATAAACCCGAAGCACAAATCCGGTACTGAAGAAAATACCAATAATGAAAGCCAGAGACAGCCAGTAGAGAACAGCTATCAGTTTCTTATTCATTCCTTTTATTCCTCCAGCTCGATAGTATCATCAAAGGAGCTTATTCTTCTGAAAAGAGGTTCTCCGAAATCATTGTAACCGAGGAAATAGGTGTATCTGCCATCATTGCCCGTAAAGGTTATTTCCCGGCAACCATCCCTGCCCGAAGGCTGAGACACGAATTCGGGATGATAGTCGCTCTCATAGTTTTCATAGGTTCTCCAGACGAGTCTATAACCGGAGGGTATACCCTGGAAAAGGAACAGGTTCCCTGCCCAGTAGATAACTCGCTCCGGATCATTGTCACCGTTCATCTCAACGGCAAGAGCTCTCCATATTGATAAACCTACTTCGTTTTCCAATTTCTGTTCCCGCTGATGAGGATCCAGGTCAATAATAACCTGAGCCAGTGGCTCATTTGTACCCGATGTAAGTACAACCCGGTAGGTTCGGGAGAGTGAGTCACGAGCTTCAACAATGTTACTGACCGACAGGAAGAAATCCTGGAAACCGGCCAGCCGCTCAACTTCCTGCTCAATATCGGGCTCAATCCAGATACCTGTTGAATAGAGATCCTGAAGCGCTTCATGACGAGTTCTCAAAACGGACTTGGAGATGTAAGACATCTCCCTCCAGATGTTTACGAATATTGAAAGGTCAGAGGGGATATCAATTAATCGAGTTTCAGCTCTATCCTTGATAATCTGCATCTTCCCTGCTCTTCTGATATTACTTAAAGCTAAGAGTGCATAGCTTTCCGGCTGCAGATCCAGTATGAAATCCTGGAAATCGGTTCCGGACTGAACAGCAGCATTCAGAGATGTATAGCTCTGAATAGAATCTATTAGACAATCATCGTATAACATCCTGACAATCCGGAGTTCGGTGCGTACACTCGGATACTGAAGCACAAGATCAGCAAGCTGCTCAATTGTAAGCGAATCTTCCTTATCCGGAGGCAGCTCAATGCCAAACCCGTCGATTAACCATTTGTCATCATATAGAAGAAAATCAATCCGATTGATAGCCGGCTTTTCCATTCTTCTTATTGTGCAATAATAAGATGTCCGTATTTCACCGGGACCTTCCTGAATGGAAGTAAGGCGGCCACCCGCGTCAAAAGCCCTCCATCTCCCGAAAATCTGCTGAGGAGAAAGACTGTCAAGTGGGAGAGAATCAGAAAAACCCGCAGTAAGAAGTTCAAAACACGAAGGATCGTTCATTCCCAGCATGTTTGTGAATTTCAGCGCCACTTCCATAGGAGCATCCGGTAACACTATTACAGAATCAGATATATGCCCGATTGTGTTTTCGTCAGGAACAGTGTCTTCATGAACCGGTTCTTCACCACAGGAAATGAGAAGACCAGTCAAAATCAGAACAAATAAAATTCTTAGGAGCTTGTCCGATAATGTGCATCGAGCAGAAGAGGCTCGCAGCAGAGATAGAATGCTCGGAGATTTGAAGAGAATACTGGAAGTATTTGACGCCAATATGCGAAGATCATAGCCAGCTGTGCGGGTTTTATGCCGATGCTTCATTGTCGGACATGCTCCTAGCGGTTTCATTCAACCCCCAATGTAATCTTTAACATCTCTTCCGGAGTAGTGATACCAAGGCGGACCTGGGATAGAACGTTATCATGAAGTGTGGTCATTCCCTGGTTAACAGCAATTCTCTTGATATCGTCTATTGTTGCCATTTTTGCTATTGCCGATCGTATCTCTTCACTCATCTCGAGAACTTCGAATACAGCCAAGCGCCCACGGTATCCGGTACCGCGACAATTCCGGCAACCCTTGCCGCGTTTAAGGTCAACACCGCTTTCCAGCCCTATTGATTCCCTTATCAGCTTTGACGGCGTGTACTCCTCAGAGCATTTATTACAGATTTTCCGAACAAGTCTTTGAGCCATTACCGCGATGAGTGTTGTCGAAAGAAGATACGGTTCTACACCCATATCAATCAACCTGATGGCAGCTGAAACTGAATCGTTTGTATGGAGAGTACTCAGAACCAGATGACCGGTAAGCGCGCATCTGATTGCGCTCCGGACTGTTTCTTTGTCCCGTATTTCCCCGACCATGATAATGTCAGGATCCTGCCTGAGAATGTATTTCAAAGCAGTAGAGAAAGTCAGATCAATAGCTGGTTGAACTGAAATCTGATTGAACTCGTTTGTAACGAATTCAATTGGATCCTCTATTGTGGTTATGTTCTTTTCTTTTGTTGCCAGTGTTATCAGTGAGGAATATAGAGTTGTTGTCTTTCCACTCCCCGTTGGTCCGGTAACAAGAACCAGTCCGTTTGGCCTTTCAATAGCTTTTCTGTATCTGACTAAATCTACCTTCGTAAAACCAAGCAGCTCCAGATCCTGCATAAGCAATGCGGGGTCGAGAATTCTCAGTACTACTTTCTCACCGAAAGCCACAGGAACTGTGGATGCTCTTATTTCAACCGGTTTCCCCTCGAAATGGGTTCTGATTCTACCGTCCTGAGGTCTTCTTTTTTCGGCGATGTTCAACCCGGCAATCATTTTAATTCTGGAAAGGATAGGTAGATGCAGTTTCTTGGGGATTTTGTAGATGTCATGCAGGACTCCGTCAATCCGGAGTCTGACTACTGTACCTTCTCGGTGAGGTTCTAGATGTATATCGCTTGCGCGTTCCTCGAAAGCGTAATGAAGAAGATGATTGACAGCATTCACAATCGGGCTGTCAGTCGGCTCAACCTTCTTTGAAGTCTCACTGGAAACGTATCTCTCGAGATTGCCGAGATCAATACCGTCTTTTGAATCAATCTCTTTAACAGCGGCCGTTATCGAACCATGCAATCCGTAAAACTGCCGGATCACTCTTGCTATTTCGGATGGTCTTCCAACGTAGACTTCAAGATCGCGACCGAGCTGATGAATGAGATCTTCAAGAGGTCTTGGATTTGTCAGATTGCTTGTTGCTACCATTAATACGTTGTCGTATTCTCCGAAAATAACAATATGATGCTTAAGCGCATATGCTCCTGGAAGCAGATCGGTTACCACCTGATAATCAAGTTCAAGCGGATCAAGAACCTTGTACGGCAATCCGAGCATTCCGGCAAGAAAAGTATAAAGTGATTCTTCCGGAACAAGACCCCGATCAACGAGGATTTTAAGGGTGTTCTCATCTTTAACATCATCGTATCTGGCAAAACGCTTAAGTCCGTTTTCAGATAGAATTCCAGCTTCATGAAGTATCTGCGGCAGAGTGCTCAGATCCAGATTCGGCAAAATATTCATATTACTTTCCTCACAAGAGGTTGAATCGGTTGATCCCAAACAAAAGCTTCGATTATCGAAAGTGATGCATTATATGCGGATTCTTGATCTTCAGCGTGAACCAGTCCGAGAACCTCTCCATTCCTGATATCAGTTCCACCGGGAACAATCTGTTCCCATCCTGTGCTCGGATTAATCTTCTGATCAACACTGTATCTGCCACCGCCAAGACTTCGCACAACCTCACCAAGCACCAGGGCATCGACACCATTCCAGAAACCTGATCGTCCGGCAGCGATTTCGAATTTCACCGGAGCCTCCGGAAGTAATTCGAAAGCGTTGACATCTCCCCCCTGCGCTTCGACCATGAGAATGAATCTGGCAAATGCATTTCCATTGTCAAGAATTCTTCCGCAGTATTCAACGGCATCCGCTAATCCCGGGTATTTTTCAGGATACGCCTGCAAAAGCATGGAAGCGGTAAGACGAATCGATAATTCACGAACATCCTGAGGCCCCTCTCCTCTGAGAACCTCAAGAGTTTCCTGAACCTCCAGAGCATTACCGGTCTTCAAACCGAGCGGGAAATCCATTCCTGTGAGAAATGCTTCGACTTGTACACCAGCCTCTTTCGCAATGTCTACGAGAGCTAATGCAAGTTCTGTTCCCTGCTCCTCGGTTTTCATGAAGGCTCCACTGCCAGTCTTGACATCAAAAACCAGAATATCCGTATTCTCAGCAAGTTTCTTACTGAGTATACTGGAGCATATAAGTGGAATAGATGTAACCGTAGCGGTAGCGTCTCTTAACGCGTAGAGCCTTCTATCTGCTGGAGCCAGGTCATCCGATTGACCTGTCATTGCTACTCCGTTCTCCTCCACCAGCCTCTTGAACTGCTCCATTTGAATATTAACATTCATTCCGGGAATTGACTCAAGCTTATCAAGTGTTCCGCCTGTATGACCCAGACTTCTTCCACTTATCATGGGTATCCTCAAACCTGCGGAAGCAGCAAGAGGCGCAAGGACAAGAGAAATTTTGTCACCAACTCCTCCTGTGCTGTGTTTATCGGCAAGCGGCAGACCGTCTTCCCATTCAAGGACTGTTCCACTGTCCCTCATTGCAAGGGTGAGAGATATGGTTTCAGATGTGGAAAGACCTTTCAGATAAGCAGCCATCAACCACGCAGAAGCCTGATAATCAGGAATCTCTCCGGAAGCAACAGAAGAGGCAAAATCGTAAAGATCCTGCCGAGTTACCTCTCTGCCATCTCTTGTGGCGGAGATAAAATCTGTGATCTGCATGCTATTTCTTCCAGATTACCCGCACAAGCATTATGAAGGCAATGACAAGAGCAGCAATCCCGCCAATCATCATCCATTGAGCATCCTGTTTCTGAAAAACAAGTGCCGCTGCGCCGGCTGTGCCAAATACAATGGCAAGAATCAGGAACACAAGGAAAGATCCGCCTTCCAGATGATAGGCTTCGATGAATTCACTGACGGACATTTCACCACCCGGCAGATTCGGATGCCTTATCTCATCAAAGCTGTGTATCCGTTTCCGCTTCAGAAGTGATATGATATCTTGTGGTTGTTCAAATGTGTAATCCTCACCATAAGTCGTTCGAATCCCGTATGGAATCTCTTCATCCTCATCAGTTTCTTCTATGGTTTCGATAACAGGAGCCTGACTTTCAGTACTATCGGGCGAAATTTCTTCTCCGTGCTCATCAGGTTCTTCAACTGATGGAGATTCAGGAACCAATCCTGCTTCTGGTGGTTCACACTTACTTCCGGGTACGGCAGGAATGTCGCTTTCAGCTGATTCCACTGCAGTGTCAGGCCAGAGTTTTTTCTCACAATACCCGCACTCGGAGGCAGGTTGCCATTCTTTACCTGGAAGTGACACTTCTGCTTCTACAGGAACCCGGGACTCCCTTATCCATCTTCTGAGAGTATCGATATCTCCAGGAAGGAATGTCCTCCCATCAAACCGGAGACGAACCTGAGCTTCTTCCGGTTCCTCCGAAAGGAGTTTCCGCAAGTGCGGGGCGAGTTCGGGTGATGCTTTGCCCAGAATACCTCCTGGAGGAGTCTTTGGTCCTTCTATCTGCACTTCAGTGGAAAGACGTCCCTCCTTTGCCCATTTTACGATGGTGTCCCAGTCAGGAGCAATGTATGTATTACTCCCCATTTTTATCTTCCACCAGTTATCAGGATCCAGCAGCTTCTCAAGGTCACTGTTCGCAGTGACAGGTATCCATTTATCAGCACCCGCAACCCTGTAACTGTCATCCCTGGAAATCCTGTGTTCCCTTGCCCATTTGAAAAATGTTTCTCTGCTGTCAGCTCGATATGTTCTGCCCTCGTGTCTCAGTTCGACAGCTTTTCTTGCGGCCATATCAACCCCCTGTTATCGAGTTATAGTATTGTTCAAGCGTATACTCATAAGCGTGCTGATTGTCAACGTTAGAGAGCCTCCGAGCAGGGAATGAAAACTATTGAATCCCCCATCGCATGAACAGCTGAATCAGTATGTATCCATCCTCTATCCTCCGCTATGTTTATCAGCCTGTCCAGATAAGCTTCCCAGTAATCAGGCACATTGTTGTTTGCATGAAATTTATGATACAGAGCCGGACCTGGAAGTATGGATACAAGAAAGGCCACCTGCCTTGTGGAAAGCTCCTTCAGATCGGCACTGAAGTAATGCCTTGCAGCGTCCTGAAAACCAAAAACACCCGGTCCGAGCTCAACGATGTTCGTATATATTTCGAGTATCCTGTTCTTCGACAGATAAGTTTCGAGCCTCCAAGTCAGAAAAACTTCCTGCAATTTTCTGGCATAAGTCTTTTTTCTTTCCAGGAATAAATTACGAGCGAGCTGCATGGAAATCGTGGACCCCCCTCTAACGAATCTACCTCTTTCCACATTTGTTCTTATCGAATTTCTGATATGATAAAGACAAAAACCATTGTGAGATCGGAAGGTGGCATCCTCCGCACATTTGAGGAGACCCTCTAAAGAAGGGTGCAGCGAATCAAAAGGCACAAAATCAGG
>DAOWJX010000076.1 GCA_030640155.1 Candidatus Aegiribacteria sp.
ACAACCGAAGGCGTAAGAAAAAGAAAAGCAGCAGTATCAATATGAAATACAAAACGATAGGCTTAAGTTAGTGCCATTCGTGCCACCCACCAATAAAACGACATCGATATAAGCCAGCGAATTTCACCAGCATTTTGTAAATATCTCCAGTAGAAATGTGTTCAAATTCAGTGAAATACTTGACATTCTGTTATTATCTAGTATTAACTTGATAGTATTATTAAGGAAGGATATCCTCAAATGTTCAAGAATATCACTGTAATGTCACTTGCAGTATTCGCGCTTATAAGTTGCGGAAAGAGCATGCAGGAAGGGACAGCTGCCACGGTAGCTGTTGAATCAGAACCGTCCGTCGTATTGGTTCCTGTTGATTCCATCGGAGTTGAAGAGGGTGATTCCAACTACGTGATGGGTGGAGTGGAAAGCGTAGCATTCGGACCTGATGGTAATATTGCAGTTCTTGATTGTGGCAGATCAAGTGTCAGGATTTATTCACCCCGTGGTGAGTATATAAGACGTATAGGAAACAGGGGAAACGGTCCCGGTGAACTGCAAAGCGTGATTTTCATGGCTATATCTCAGGATGGACATGTATACATATCAGGAACAGGCAGCTCCGTATTCGGAGTTCATGCGTTTGACTATTTCACCGGTGAATGGCTCGAATCCGAGCATACTTTCATTCCGCCCAGCTGTCTCGAGGGAGCGGAGGGAAATTCCTATTTGCGAAAGACCATTGGATTCGAGATGCAGGATGGAGAACCCTGGCTGCTGATATCAATAGCCAGACATGCAGCCGGCCTGGAAGAACCGATTCAGACTTATTATGAGGAGTCAATTCGCTTCGATCTTTCTGACGATGTCGGAATGCTGGAACTCGACTGGTACGGATACGACATAGCAGCAACTGCTGATGGAGACGTATATATCGCGCCCCGATCGACTGAAGAGGCAATTGTCATAGCCTTCAATTCCACCGGTCAGGTGAGATACCGATTTGAGCTTGACCTTGAACCGGTAGCAAGAACTGAAGATGAGATGGAGATGGAAAGGCATATCCTCCGCGCGAAAGCTATTGCCTCCGATGAGAATCCGGCTGGTCTTGAACCGAACCCATACAAACCTCTTATCCGGGGATTGGAAGTAGACGGAGAAGGGAACCTCTGGGTGCTTCAGGGAGGGCCTTCAACCCCGACATTCAATGTGTTTGACAGCACAGGAGAATTCCTCTACACGGTAAGGGTTGCAGGCAATCCTCCTGATGGAAGTACATGGCGCTTTTATATTGATGAGAACGGTATACTGGCATATGCGGAGGATCCCGCATCCGGATTTCAGAAAATCTATATGTTTGATATACAGGAATAAACGGGGATACACACAGGAGAGTCATCGGGGACATGCACCAGAGAGTGCATGTCCCCGATGTCTATAATAATACTGCATAAAGGTAGGAAATTATGAGTTCAAGGAAAACACGACTATATTTAAAACTGAAGTATTTACATATTCAAAATCGGGAAGGCATAGCATGAGAAAAATAGCTGTAGCAACGCTGATATCACTCCTGTTGCTGATGAGTTGCGGTGAGAGTGAACCGGATCAGGACGAAACCCTGCAAGGAGTTGAGGAGGTCAGGACAGTCTTACTCGTTCTTGTAGATTCAATCGGTATTGAAATGGGTGACTCCCTCTATGTCATGGGAGCTGTGGAAGGTCTTGTTTACGCTCCCGACGGCAATATTGCTGTATTGGACTGCTCACGATCATGTATACGGATCTACTCACCGTCCGGAGAGTACCTGAGGCAGATCAGTAAGAAAGGAAACGGTCCAGGGGAACTCCAGGATGCTGCCTTTCTCTCAATATCAGAGGATGGGTACATATTCATGGCTGGTGAAGGAAGTGAGATTCTAGGTCTTCACCAGTTCGATTATGTCACAGGAGAATGGCTCGGTTCCGAACCTTCATTCGGCTCTCCCCCGACATGTATAGAAGGTGCAGAGGGCAGTTCATATGTCCGGAAGGATTTGACATTCGACACATCCACAGGAGAACCGCAGATACTGATTTCGATATCAAAGTACGAATACGGTTCTGAAGAACCGATCACGGTCTATATTGAAGATACCACCCCTTTCAATCCTTCAGATATGGCCGGGTTGATAGATCTACTCTGGTACGGTTACGACATAGCAGCTGATTTCAATGGTAATGTATGCATTGCTCCCCGTTCTACAGAAGAAGCTCTTGTTATGATCTATGGTCCGGATGGGAATGAGATCAACAGACTGGAGATGGATCTTGAACCGGTACTTCGCACCGAAGAGGAACTTGAGATAGAGAAATATATCCTCGAGGCAAAAGCTGCTATCATGGGTGATGATTTCCCTGAACTGGAACCGGATCCCTATAAACCATTGATCAGAGGAGTAGAGATTGATGGTGAAGGAAACATATGGGTACTTCGAGGAGGACCGGCAGTACCTACTTTCGATGTTTTTGATTTTGCTGGGAACCAGCTCTTCACAGCAGTGGTGGCGGGAAACCCGCTTGATGGCAGTTCATGGCGTTTTTTCATTGATTCGCACGGCATTCTTGCTTACGCGGAAGACCCCGCCTGCGGGTATCAGAAACTCTATATGCTTGAGTTACAATAGCATAAGGGGACATGCAGGCTCTGCTGCGTGTCCCCCAAAAGCATGAGGCTCTGCTGCGTGTCCCGTTTATTTACCCTGTTTATTGGTGGGTGGCACCAAACGTTTGGCTTCAATTACTGCCTGATAGGCGTCACGGGCATATCCATCAGCGCCGATGGATTTCGCGTATTCCTCTGTGATTACAGCACCTCCCACCAGAATCCGGGCTTTGAGGTTCTTCTTTTTCGCAAGTACTAATACTTTCTCCATCTCAAGAGCTGTTGTACTCATAAGTGCAGAAAGGGCGACGATGTCAGCATCAATTTCCTTAGCCTTCTCAACGATGGTTGTTGCGTGAACGTCTTTCCCAAGATCGATCACATCGAAACCCGCATTCCCGAGGAAGAGTGCTACAAGATTTTTGCCTATGTCATGTATGTCACCCCTGACAGAAGCCAGTATTATCTTCCCTCGGCATTCCGCTGTTCCATCCTTTTCAAGGTGCGGCTCGAGAAGAGTCATCAATGTTTTTGACGCCTCTGCCGCAGCGATAAGATGAGGAAGAAAAAGTTTTCTTCTGCTGTAGAGATCGCCTACTTTCTCCATAGCGCCGGCCAGGCCTTTCTCAAGGATTTCACTCGCAGATACACCGCTTTCAAGAAGCTCTCTTCCGGCTGACTCCGTCTGCCTTCTATCACCTATAATGATGTTCTTCCTGAGTATTCCCATGAAATCCGGGGATATTCCCTGCGCATCCAGTTCAGGCAGCCTTCTCTCGACAGGTTCGAGGTTGCCCAGCAGTATCTGCGAGCTTTTGTAAACACCCAGGACCATCGAATCAAGCACATCGATGATTGCGATATCGAGGCCATACGCGGCCATAGCAGCCAGAAGAGCAGCATTGATACTGCTCCGTTCAGGAAGTCCATAGGAGATATTGGAGACTCCGGCAATCGTAAGAAGCCCCCTTTTCTTAAGGAGTTTGAGAGTTTCAAGAGTTATTCCTGCGTCTGCGCCTGTACCCAGAGGTTTTACGACAGGATCAGCAATCACTCTGTCTTCTGGGAAACCAGCTTTCTTAAGTATTGAGATTCCTTTTTCAATTTTCGCGAGTCTTTCAGATGGAGTTTCTCCAAGACCGCTTTCGTCTATCGGCAGAAGAACAGTATATCCACCATGTCGGAGGAGGGTCTCCACTCTGTTCATGATGTAATCCTCTGATGCTGTGAGTGAGTTCAGGATTCCGATTCCTCCAAGCTCGCTGAAGGCTTCTTCTATCTTGACCGGATCAGACAGATCTACAGAAAGTGGAGCTCCGAGAGAAAGGCGACTGAAGAGTTCGTGAACAATACCCTCGGGAAGCGTTTTCTCCAGACCAAGATTCACATCTATTATATCCGCTCTTCCCTGCATACGTGCGAGAGAAATAACACCGAGAAAATCATTCTCTGAAAGCAATTTTGGAAGTTGCTTCTTTCCGGTAGGATTGATGGATTCACCAGCAGCAAGCATTCTCTCTCCCACAGGGACTATACGGTCAACTGAAGTCAGGGCTTGGAACTTTTCGGTGTTCATCGCTTTCGCGGGGCGTCTGCCGAGAAGAGAAGTATATTTCCGTACATGTTCCGGGCCGGAGCCACAGCATCCTCCGATTATGGAGGCTCCGCTCCACGCGAAATCCTCCATCCATCCCGCGAACCTTTCAGGATTCATTTCATAATGACCATTAACAGGCAGACCTGCGTTAGGTTCAACAGTTATCCTTTTTTCGCTGAAACGAGCCATTTCCTGTATTACTGGAAGTAATTCTTCCGGACCTGTTGAGCAGTTGGCTCCGGTTGCGTCAACAGGGAGCTGGTTCATCAGAAGAACAAGTGCTGTGGGTGAAGTTCCTGATAAAGAGAGACCTCCGGATCCAAAGGTCATCTGGGCTGAAATGAATGCGTCAGGATCTACGTCTCTTACTGCAAGAACAGCTGCTTTAAGCTCTCTTGGATCGGAGAAAGTCTCAAGGAAAAAGATATCTATACCGACTTTGACCAGAACCTCAGCCTGATCACTGAAGAGAGTATAGGCATCCTTCCAGGTCATGCTTCCGGATGGATGAATCATATTCCCAGTGGGCCCAATACTGGCAGCAACCAGGACTCTGTCTCCGACTTCATCAATAGCTGTTCTCGCCAGTAGAGAGTTCAGCTTTCGTACATTATCAGGATTTCCCAGCTTTGCCGCAGTACCGCCGAAAGTGCATGTGAGTACGATATCAGCATTAGCATCAGCGTACTCACGATGAATCGAACTGAGAATATCAGGATGAGCAGCTGCCCACTCCTCAGGAGATACACCGATCGGCATTCCAAGCTTCATCAACTCTGTTCCGGTTCCTCCGTCGAGGAAGACTATCCTCTCAAGAAGAAGTCGCCTCAGCCTTTGCGCCTGTAACATTCCACTACTCCCGCCATACTTCTGCCAGTCTCCGGGTTCCTTTTCTTGAACCCGCGAGATATATCCCTGAAGAAATTCCTCTCAGATGCTCCATGAGTTCCGAGAGAAGATCAACAGAGTATGAAAGAACATCCTTATCATCAAGACCTCTAATCTTTGAGAGAACATGATCTGGAATTGAAATACCCGGGACTTCTGAAGCCAGATATTCAGCAGTTATTCTATTTCGGAGCGGCATGAGAGCGGGCAGGATCGGGTACTCCTTCATCAGTTTTACCGAATGTTCGACGGTTTCCAGGGAATAAACGGGCTGACTTATGAAAAACCTGCAACCCCTGTCCCATCTTTTTTTAATCTTGTCCAGTTTGATCTCTCCGCCAAGGTTAATTGCGGTTCCCGGAAAAAATCCCGCTCCAGCTCCTATGCTCCTGTTATTAAGATCCCGTCCGTTTATCAGGTGCTGTATCAGTTCCAGGGTTTCCTCTGTTGTCAGATCATAGACAGCAGTCGCTTCAGGATAGTCTCCCAGCGAAGGAGGGTCCCCTGATATTAGAAACAGACCCTGTACTCCTGTACCGGCAAGACCAAGCAGGTCCGACTGTACCCGCGTGAGGCTTCTGTCTCTGAGAGCAAAATGTACTAATGGTTCAATGCCCAGCTCCTCCATCAGATAGAGTCCAGCAAGGCTGGGAGAGACTCTTACCCTGCCCATTGGCGAATCAGGGATGCTTACTGTTACAGGAGCGAATTGTTGCAGCGCTTCAGCTCGAGCCAGAAAATTTGAAAAATCTCCTCCTCGAGGGGGAAGGAGTTCGATAATAAGAGCATCTTTCCGGGTCAGTTGCCCCGCAAGTCCAGGCGGCTTATCAGGAGCTCTGACAGCCTGAACTTCATTGCTCGTTTCAGAAATCCATTCCGAGGTAACCAATACCTTCTTTTTATTCCGCAATCTTTCGGCAAGCAGTGAAATGAAAGCAGGTGTTGTTCCGCAGCAACCTCCTATCATAGCTGTTTCACGGCCCATACATGAGAGCATGCATCTGCTGAAATGTTCCGGGTTGTCAGGGAAAACAAAATGACCATCAATATATTTACCAGTTCCTGAATTCGGTTCCAGAAGAATGGGGAAAGGTGATATCAATTTCAATCTCCGGTGGATATCCAGGAACTGAAGAGGACCAATACCATGGTTTGTCCCCAGCATCACGATATCTGTATCCCTGAATACTTCAACAGTATCATTCACGGAGAAGCCTGATGGAGTCAGAATGTCCTGACCAAATGTAAAACTGACAGCAACCGGGATATCCCCGGATATGGATCGAACGATATCGTATGTGAGCCTTGCCTGCCGTGGATCAACCTGTGTTTCAAGAAGAATCAGTTCAGCACCGCCCTCAAGCAATCCTTCAATTTGCGGTATGAAAGCTTCGCGGAGGTGATCAGGGTCTCTTTGTCCAAGACTGAAAGAACGGCCTGAGTTAAGCGGGCCAATTGCGCCTGCGACCTTGCAGTCCGAATTCCTTGCAGCAAGCTGAACCGCTTTGCTGTTGATCTCCATGCATCTATCAGCCAGGCCATGCATATCCAGTTTAAATACATTTGCGTCAAAGGTATCAGTAGTGAGAATCTCTGCTCCCGCGCAGGCGTATTCCTTGTGAATGCTGGCCAGTATTTCAGGAGATACTTTTATGTCCCCCTCATAATCGCTTGAAGCGACCCATAGGCGCAGGATATCGGCGCCGTATTCTGTCATCACTTCCCGCGGGCTTATGACGTTCCCGATCGATTTCGACATCTTTTTACCTTCGCCGTCAACGACAAACCCGTGCGTCAGCACCCGGCGGTAAGGGGCCCTGCCTTTCATCCCCATAGACGTTATAAGCGCCGCCTGGAACCACCCTCTGTGCTGGTCGGACCCTTCAAGATAAAGATC
>DAOWJX010000298.1 GCA_030640155.1 Candidatus Aegiribacteria sp.
GCAGAAGAAAATTCCTCTCAAGGACTGTTCTGCTGCTGTTCTCCGCGGTTGCGGCTGTTACAGGAGGGAAGCTGCCTCAGGAAAAGGAAACAGCAGAACTGGCAGTTAAAAGAACATCAAGAAAGAAAGCGGATTACTACAGGGAGCTTGCGGGATGAGAGCATTCATAATATTCGCAGTAGTCCTGTTCGCCGCTTGCGGGAACAGCTCCCCCGGAGATGAAGAAGTGTCCGGTACCGGGAGAGTAAGGCCGCCTGTTGTTGCCGGAATGTTCTATCCGTCGGATCCTGTTGAACTGAGCAATATGGTGGAAGGACTGATCGAAGCGTCAGTAGTTCGGAGTACCGGCGGAACAATAATAGCGGGAGTGGTTCCGCATGCGGGATACGTATACAGTGGTGGTACCGCAGCGGATTTCTTCAGCCTTATTGATGGGTTTGAGTTTGATGTGGTGGTTCTCATCGGACCTTCACACCGTGCTGCTTTCCAGGGAATGTCCGTATTCGATGGAGATTTCTACCTTACTCCTCTTGGAAGAGTCCCGGTTGCTGCAGATGTCGCTGACAGATTGAGGGAATCACATCCAGCAGCCTCATTTATTCCAGCTGCTCACGAGGAGGAACACAGTCTTGAAGTTCAGATCCCGTTTCTTCAGAGATCAATTGAACCCGGTTTCAGGATAGTACCGATCGTGACCGGTTACACAGGAGCCAATGAGCTGCAATACATGGCCGAGTTGATCCTTGCGGAAGCATACAATGAAAAAGTGCTTGTCCTGGCAAGCAGTGATCTGTCCCATTTTCCCACCGAGAGCTTGGCAGGAGTTGTTGATTCTCTTACCGTGGAAGCGATATTGAGTGGTGACATGAATCAATTCCTTCAGGTTACTTCTGAGGAGAAACTGCCAGCCGGGCTTGATACGTTTGCGTGTGGAAGGCTTCCAATTGCTCTGGTTATGGCTTATACCGGTCTTTATCCCGGAGTTACATCTGAATTGCTGTCGAGCACAACAAGTGCTTCTGTCTCCGGAGACCATTCACGAGTTGTCGGATACGCTTCCATTGCATTTGAATCATCAGAACCTGAACCGTCGGAATGGAGCATTTCAGAGGAAGGTAGAGAAGAACTCCTTGAGATTGCAATTGCGTCTGTTGAGGCGGCGGTTGAGAATACCGGATTTAACCTGCCGGATGATATTTCGCGGGAGCTGTTGATTCCACGCGGAGCCTTCGTGACCCTGAAGAGAAACGGCCGTCTCAGGGGCTGTATTGGTTCTATGAGACCGATAAGACCTGTTGCCGAGACAGTATCCTTAATGGCCCGGTCAGCTGCAATGGAAGATCCACGCTTTATGCCGGTAACGCCTGGTGAACTTCCTGATCTTGAATACGAAATATCCGTTCTTACACCCCTGCAGATACTTGGGGACTGGCATGATGTAAGAGTGGGAACGGATGGATTGATGATATCCGACCGCAACAGAAGCGGTGTCCTTCTGCCTCAGGTTCCGGTTGAACAGGGCTGGAACAGAGTGGAGTTTCTTGAAGGTGTCTGTCTGAAAGCCGGATTGAGCCCTGACGCATATCTTGGTGAAGTTACACTCTACCGTTTTCAGGCTCAGGTGTTTGGAGAAGATGAGGCATACTCAGAAGACTGAAGATAGATCACTGTCCGTGCTGGCCGCTTTTGCAGGAGGACTGCTTTCTGTCATTATTCAGGCGGTAGTATTAAGAGAATCTCTTTTTGGTCATCATCAGGCGGAACTGACATCCGGAATTGTCCTTGCATCATGGATTGCCGGATCCGGTATTGGCGCTGCAGTTGGTGGAAGGACTTCAAAACACAGTCTCCTATGGGTAACGGGTATGATTCTGCTTCCTGCTCTGGGATTTCTTCAAGTAGCTGCTTCCAGACTGGAGATAATTCCTACTGCATTATCAGTGCTTCCTGCCGGATTTGTCGGCGGAGTGGTGTTTGTGCAGCCATTTGCCTTCTGCAGACCCGGAAAAGTATACGCTCTTGAAGCTCTTGGCGCTGCAGCCGGTGGTGGGATATTCGTCCTTCTTTCGCCGCATCTGCTCGCTTTCGAAATGCTCGCTGTCGGCATCCTTATCTCCGCTGCAGGCCTGTTGCTCTGTGGAAGATCTGTCCCGGGACTGATTGTTACAGCTGTTCTTCTCACAGGATTCCTGTTTGGCGCACCCGAATCGCTGGGAACCTGGCTTGGAGGAGAATCTTTTAAAGAGTATGACAGTGTCAGTATCCACTCGTCTCCATACGGAGAGGTGGTTACCGGAACTCGATCAGGTCAACACGCCATCTTTAGAAGCGGTTTGCTGGAAGCAACATGGCCTTCGCTGGAATCTGCGGAGGGTGTTGTTACAATACCTCTTATCGCGGTTCTGCCATCCCTTGTTCTATACATAGGCTCTTCACCGGAAGAGGCAGGGATCATATCGGAATGGCCGACCGTAGACAGTGTTGTGACCCTGGTTCCAGACAGGACATTATGCTCTGTGGCGGAATATCCTGCTGGAACGATAGCGGGAGATGGAAGACGTTTTCTATCCGTGAATGATGAGCGCTGGAATCTTGTAATTGTGTCTACGGGCCAACCTTTGACCATTCTCTCCAACAGGTTTTTCACAAGAGAATTTTTTGAACTGCTATCAGACAGGCTTACTGAAGATGGTGTCGCAGCTATCCATCTTCCTGGAGGGATAAACAGATTACATCCACTTGAAGCCGAACTGGCAAAATCCATACTCCTGTCTGCGGAGAGTATATTCCGCTGGAGCAGAATCCTCCCTTCTTCTGGGCTTGTTCTTTTAGCGGGAAACGGTCTGGAGCCATCATTTGAAGGTTCGGTACTGGCAGAGAGAATGGATTCCATTGGAGCATCAGGTGTATTTGTCAATTCCGGTACTCTTCCATTTGATCTGTCACAATTGAGATTGTCTGCTGTTGAGGAACAGCTTCATGCTGCTTCAGCACGCAAAAATATCGATCTTCACCCGGAGGGCTTCCGGATTGCTTGCGAGTTATGGGATATAAGGGTGGGTGATGATCAAAAACTCAACCTTGCGATTCCCATAGCTGGCTTATGCTTATTAGTAATGATCGCGGCATCGTTTCTTAGCGGAAAAGTCAAACCTGCCCTGGCACTGGGTATGGTAGGTTTTATCGGATTATCCGTTGAGGTTATAGCTCTGGTTGCTATTCAAGCTGTTACAGGTCACTCATGGGTGCTTGTTGGCGCAATTACCGGTACTTTCATGGCCGGCGGAGCTCTTGGCGCTCTCGGGCAGGAGAAGGGTGTGTTCGATAATCTCAGACAGCTGGTTATTCTCTCAGGGATCTCATCTTTGTTTTCCGTCCTTATTCTGCACTTATACGATCAGGGGCTGCTTGATGGCGGACTGCTCTCTTTACTGCTTTTCATAGGGATCATGCTTTGCGGGGTGGCAAGCGGAGGAGCTTTCCCGGTCGCGGTAACGCTCCTGAGGGAGGGAGATACGAGAAGAATAGGCTTGCTGGATCTGGCAGAACATGGGGGCAGCGCTGCTGCTGCTCTTCTCATGCCCCTTGTCCTGTTTCCACTTCTCGGCGCGCAGGTGGCCCTTCTCATCACCACCGCGGCAATAATAGTGACAGGCACTATTTTAAGAGACTGAAAAGGGCGGGTCCGAAGACCCGCCCTATATGACCAAGCTTAACTTCCAGCTAGTTTGTTCTTAAAAACTGAACAACAAACTCAACACGACGGTTGAGAGATTTGTTAGTATTTGTAGTATTGGGAACTGCCGGTCTGTTTTCACCGTAACCGATTGTCGATAGACTGCCGGGGCTGACTCCACGATCAACCAGGTAATCGTAGATGACCGCGGCCCTGTTTTCACTGAGAGTCATGTTAAATTCTTCTGTGTAATCAGAATCAGCATGACCACAGATCTGTACAACAAGATCATTTGTAATGATCTCATCTGCGATCTCATCAAGAAGACCTGTGAATTCAGATTTGATGTTGCCAACGTTAACATCGAAATAGACAGGCTCGAAAGCAACGGACTGGAGCTGGAAATCGACTGTGACGTCTTTACCGCCAGCGACTTCAGTTGGAGCACTGGCTCCAAGGTAACCATCCGCAGTAGCTGTAACAGTCCAGACACCATCTGGAACCTGTAAACTGTAAAGACCATCTGCACCTGTACGGACACTTGTTGGAACATCCGAAACTGAAACTGTTGCTGAGATAGCAAGGCCTGTCTCAATATCAATAACACTTCCGGCAATCGTGCCGGGTTCCGGCTGGAGAGCGTAATCCTTTGAGAAGTCCTGTCCACCGGCAACCTGCACGGTTTCACTGGCTCCTATATAACCTTCTGCGTTGACTGCTACAGAAACACTGCCCTCTGGAAGCTCTGCGGTATAGAAACCCGTTTCAGCATCAGAGGCAGCAGGTTCAACAGCAGTTCCAGGGAATGCAACCGTGGCTGTGAGGAATTCACCTGTAACAGCGTCGGTAACGGTACCGGCCATAGTAGCAGTACCCGGGCCTGCGCGGAGATCGCTCGAGTACATGACATTAAGTCCAATACCCCAATCAGGAGAGTAACCCTCCGGGAATGGTGCATAGCGAGCTCTCACGCCGTCAGTCGGGTTTCCACCATTCTGATAAGCGTTATGTCCAAGATCGTTGTATTCAGCGTCGAAATCAGTCAGAGTGAAGGAACCTGTTATATCGAACGCAAGTCCACTGTTGGTGGGTATCCTGATACCGGGAGAGACGGTAATGCAGTCATCGAAATTCTCTCCGTCACCCTCTTCCCAGTCCCTCTTCATGAAGTGACGCCATTCAAGTTCCGTGAAAAGAGTGACTTTTTCCAGAGGGTATTCAACACCGGCTGCGAAGTGCATGACAGGATCTTCGAGATACATGTCCACGTGAGTGCTGTCGGTCCATCCGGATGAAGTATATCTGTAATCAGTGAACTCGAAATGCTGTTTGAAATAATGGTAGCCAAGGTTCAGATGGAGTGTCACTGGGTTCAGATCTTTTGAAAGCAGCAGATCAGCACCGCCCGAAACACCTTCAACTCCGATCATCGGTCTGCGGAGTTCGAACATGGGCTGGCCCGCGTACCATATTCCGTCGAATTCATTGTTGTTGATTACATAACGGCTGTTACCACCATCGTATATACTGAAACCAACCCATGGCATTATGCCTATCCAGCAACCGTCCTTGGGATTTATCGAGAATTTCATGGCCAGACGAGCTTCGCTGAAGCCGTCATCGTTCTCGCAGTCTCCTCCGCTGAGATCGGTTCTTCCCGCAACATCATCCCTTTTCAAACAGTTCCAGATGTAGGAAACCCTTGCAGCAAGTTCAACATTTGCACCAAGTCCTATCGCAGATGTGAGGTAAAAAGTACCGTCGTACTCTGTGTCGGTTACATCCACGGAATCACCGGAAAGATAAGCAGTGCGTGTGTCGCTGCTCAATCCGAGGAAAGAGAATATCCCAAACGAGAATTCTCCTGCTCCTATAGGTTCAGCATCAACTGTGCGGTTGAGTCCCCTCAGACCCAGATAAGAGGGTAGCGCAATAGCACTACCAGCGGCAATAAGAAGAATAGTAAGTAATAATGACCCCTTTTTCATTCCAACCTTCCTTTCTAAAAGGTTAAGCTAATGAGCGAAACTAATAGAATCGTATATAAATTGTCAAGAATAGCATATATATAATTTATTAATAGGAAAGAGTTTAATAAGAAATTAACATCAAATTAACAAAACATATCAGACAAATGCTACGTAAGTATCTTCAAATATCTCAGGTGATAATTATCTCTCTGATAAAAAGGGAGCCAGCATAGAACCGGCTCCCTTGCAGAACAGTATTTTTCGACTAGTGTAACAAAATCTTGATCTGACCCCAGGTGGTCTGCTCAAGCGCGCCGGTACTCTCAAGCGAGCAGTCATCCCAGTAGATCGTGCTCCCGCCATCCGAGAACAGATCGAGGCATCCTATCGCTATTGCACCACCACTGCTCCAGTTGAGCGATTCAAGAAAAACACCGTTGTAGTAAACGTCCTGAGTGTCAGTGTTAAGATTGATTTCAGCCTTAACCTCCACCCACTGGTCGTATATTATCGGAGTAACTGTAGAGCCTTCCATTACGGTCATGTTACCAGTACTTGATTCGAACTTCAGCTGCAGAGACCAGTCTTCGCTGTATGAAGTGGGGTAAGTGTTGCAAAGAATCCAGTACTGATCGCCGGTGGAGCCGGAGGGGATGTAATGCCAGGATGTCATGACCCACTCACCAGAAGTTTCCGAGAACGGCTGGACGATATCTGAGGTTGGATTGATTTCAACCGAATGGGGAGAGCTATAAGAGTAAACATCAGTCACATAAGCGTCAAAAGCTGGATCGTTGTTCCAGCCTTCCCAGTTACCCTGACCATGCAGTCCGCTGCCATTTGCATAGGAATCGAAATTGTCGTCCCAGTCTGCACTGACGGCAGGAACGAACAACATCATTGCGGCAACAGCAACAAACAGATGAAGCAA
>DAOWJX010000181.1 GCA_030640155.1 Candidatus Aegiribacteria sp.
AAACTTCGTTATTAGCGAAGTAACTGAGAAAAGCATCAACAGTGATAGCATCCTTGGGGCTCCCATCCTCAGTGATCCAGAAGGAATCATATCCCTTGTCCAGACCGAAGTCACTTCCCATGAATTCGGTACGAACAAATGCTACAGTGGAATACCCCTGTTGTTGAAGGATCGTTGACATAGTCGGCATTTCCGGGTCAAGACCGTATAATAATTCATTGTAATATCCACATTGGTGGCTTCGCTCTGATAGACCGGTATAAATAGAAGTCATCCCTGGCAGGGTCCAGGAAGCCTGAGCCTGACAACTCTTGAAGATAACCCCGGATGCAGCAAGACTGTCTATCGTGGGGGAAGTGTCACGATAGTAACCGAAGCAACCAAGATGATCAGCATTAAGGGTATCGATAAGTACAAGGAGAATATTCATTCTCTGTTTTTCCCCGTTGCCGGTACATGAGAGAGATAGAAGTACCAGGAACAAAGCCGTGAACACCCTGGAAGGTTTCATATTGTCTCCAGTTGTTATTTGTGAATATTGAATAAATATAATTTGTTTTCGTGTTATCTGGTAGCCATATTCAGGGGAAGGGAAGGATTATGAGCAATGAATCTTTATTACTCCTCCGGTACGGGGAATTCGATCGCAATCGTTCGAGAGCTGCAGAAACACCTGAAAGATGCTGTGCCCTTACCAATAGCAAGACATCTTGGTGATGACGAGGTCAGGGATGATTCGGAGGTCATAGGCTTCATCGCTCCCACCTACTACATGGATATACCGGATATTGTGAGGGACTTCACGAAAAAGCTTTCCATGAAGAAGAATGCTTTCGTTTTCGCGGTTATCCATTAAGGTGTTACCCCAGGAAGAGCATTTCACTCCTTAAACGAGCTGCTTTCGGAAAAAGGCGCAAAACTAAATGCCGGGTTCGGAATAGCCCTCCCGGATAACAGTATCGCGTTAAAGACACCGATCAGGAAGCAGCCGGAAATGCATGCGTTAATGCCCCAAACCGTGGAGGATATTTCATCAATGGTTCTGGAAAAGCGCTCTGTACCTTTACCCGGAAGCGGCTCACCGCTACTCGGAGTGAACGGTAAAATCGCTTCATTCGTACTCAGGAAAATTTTCGGAACTGAACGGAAGCGGATTACATCAGATTGCACACATTGCGGAATCTGCGAGCGTGTATGTCCTGTGAATAACATTACTGTATATGATGATAATGTATCGTTTGGAGACAACTGTGCCGATTGTTTCGCGTGCATTCACTGGTGCCCTGAAAAGGCTATCAGATATGGAATTCTAAAGGTCAACAGCAAATCCCACTATACCAATCCGGCAGTATGCGCCGCTGACATAATGGCACAGAAGTAAGCATTGTAACTAATCAGCCACTTCTGTTGCTTGCCAGGATGTTCGACAGGCTGCGACTGCTGTTTCCATTAGAGATATTATGAAGAAAGCAATATCTACTGGTATAACTCCACCAGCTTCTTCTCAAGTTCACTGCAGGCAGTTTCAGCGCATGCATATATTTCCTCTGCCCTGCTGAATTCAAGAATCCCAATATTTCTAATTTCAGGTTTTATATAAATGTCAGGACTGCCTGATTTAATTCTGGCTTCTACAATCGATTTCTGCATTATATCGAACATCTCCAGAACTACCTTGGCTGCATTGGGAGGGCTGTCAGATACAGATTCTGCAGATCCCAGAACATCTACAGCAACAACTACATCGCATTCATCCAGAACATCCCATGGAACCGGATTCACACCGCCGCCGTCAATAAGGATCTGATCTCCGTATTTCACAGGAGTAAAAAGCCCCGGCATCCCCATGCTTGCCTTGACTCCCTGCAGAAGTTTCCCGGAGGAAATGACCACCTGGCTCGATGCCCAGAAATCTGTGGTGACAACCTTAAGGGGAATCTCAAGGTTATCGAAATCGTCTATCTTAATGGCATCGTAAAGATACTTCATAATTGAATCACCTTTGAAAATCCCCGGTCCCAGGAAGTCAATGTCAAGGAATTTAACAAGCCTCTTGATATCTTTGAGTATTTCTACTGGGGAATCATTCTTCCTGATGATTGTATCCTGCACCAGGCTGCGAATCTCCAAACCACTCATACCAGATGCATACAAAGCTCCCATTACAGCACCTATGCTCGTACCGGCAATGCAAGATGGCCTGATTTTCATTTCATCAAGAAGCTCAAGAATCGGGATATGCGCAAGCCCCCTTGCTCCTCCACCACCCAGGGCAAGACCCAGCCTGATATTCTTCTCTTCTTTATCAGGCGTTTTCCACCCGAAAAGACTCCGGATTCTGTTCGTCAGATAATTGCTCATTCAAATTTCCGTCCGGTATGGAGAGTCTATATTGAAAGATAACATAAGCAATTGGGCCCCGATTGAGCACCACATACGCTAATAACAAAGAATTCTGAACAGCTCTGATAACTGCCATAAAATCACGATGTGATGTTATGGATGATTAACCCTTTCTGATATTTCGCAAGGACAATCAGGCAACCGGCGATTGATATTGTCATGAGAATGGACTCCTCTGGGCCGAACCCACCCCATATCACAGGAGCGTATGTAAGTGTGTCGAACTGGATCTCTCCAGCTTCAAGGTAGATGAAATTATTTCCATGGCGGT
>DAOWJX010000282.1 GCA_030640155.1 Candidatus Aegiribacteria sp.
CTCTGGTGCGTGTCCCCAAAAACATTGCCGCTCTGGTGCGTGTCCCCAAAAACATTGCCGCTCTGGTGCGTGTCCCAAAAAAACATTGCCGCTCTGGTGCGTGTCCCCAAAAACATTGCCGCTCTGGTGCGTGTCCCCAAAAAACATTGCCGCTCTGGTGCATGTCCCCATGCCAGCCGTATGCGTTCCTGTCATTTCTGATCTGATGAGTGCTTCAGAAGTAGTACGTACAGGATAGATTCCCAAAAAACCCTCCCGGGTTTCCACTTATCATATATGGTCCATCATGCAGAAAGCCTTCGCTGATGCCGGCATCAAGTGAAAAATTGGATAGTTCAAATCCAAGCCCGAACCTGCTGGAAATCCTCGTAGAGACTACAGCATCCTTTTCACCATCTTTGATTCTGTTGGTTACGCTGACGGCTCCGGCTCTCAGAAGAAGCCAGCTGTTAATTCTCTGCTCAATGCCGGCCTTAATGTTGATAATATCCAGAACCAATGTATTATCATCATCTTCCGGGGAAGAATTCTTCACACCTATGAACGCTCCGGCAATCAGTCTTGTTTCCTGCGTAATCATTCTGTTAGTGGCAATACCCAGATCCGCGCTTATGGTGGTGATGATGGTGGAATCCTGTATATCAAGCCTTGAGAAGTCAGCACTGATGACAGGAAACAGGTTGAAGAAAGCGTGATCCATATGCCCTCTGAGCGAAGCGTTGAATTGAAGCTCCGTGGTCTTCATGGATGTTTCGGCAGAAGTATATTTAAGTGAGAAGTATTCAGCTCCCAGAGATATGTCGGAATACTCGAATGGAAATGCAAGTCCTGTTCCAAAAGAGGTTGAAAACGAATACTGATCCTTGATACATTCCAGAGGTCCGTAACCCTCTGCTTCATTCTCAATATAGTCCACTCCAACAATGATCCCGAAACGACCGGGATTGTAGAGTACCTCGAGGATATGCTTATTGTGGTTGTATACAGCTCCCCAGCTTGTTCCTCTGGAATTTATGACACCGCCGAACCACCCCAGCTGCCACTTATTATTACTATCTCCTATTCCTTCAACTGCAATAGAACTTATCGAACAAAACTGGTATTTGTTTATAGTTCCGGGGAAAGCCCACATCTCATTGAAATCGTTCAGGAGCAACCTTGCGTCGTCAGTCAGGACTGTCAGCCGCGGATCGCTCGCAAACGAAAAAACAGTAAGCACAATAAGCACAATTATTCCGGTTCTCATAAAAACCTCCCGATCGAGCAGAATAAACACTATGAGCAAACAACGTATTATTGATAGTATGAAATTCATAACTTATGAATATCATAGATTAGCTGTTTTTCTTACCGCCGATTTCTTCACTATCACCGCAAATTATTCATATTTCAGAACACGAAACCACCAGAAATGCACTAAATCGAGAAACCAGACTCGAGAACAGCGTCTTTGGGAATCACAATTATACCCTCCCTTATAAAGCATTGATCTGAAGAGTATTCCAGTACGCCTCCGGAATTCTCTAATCTGCAATGATCCCCAATTCGAGCGTTTTTATCTATTATCGCGTTTTTTATCAGGCAGTCTCTGCCAATCCCGAGCAGAGGAAGGTTCTTATCAGTGTTTCTGGGATCGAGATAGTATCCCTCCCAGTAATCCGCACCCATAAAAACGCAGTTCTCCATTACAGTTCCACTTCGAATCTTGCCCCGCAGCCCTACTATGCAGTTCCGGAGCTTTACTCCGCTGACATCTGATGCATCGCAGATGATAGTGTTATCCACTTCACAGTTTTCCATTCTCGCTCCGGGTAACGCTCTTGCTCTTGTAAACAGGGGAGAAAAAGAAGTGTACATATCAAAACAAGGGTCAGGCGTGGCCATATCCAGATTTGCGCGGAAGAAGCTGCTGATGCTTCCAATATCTGACCAGTATCCATTGAATGTATAGGACAATACATTGAATTCATTTATGGAATCGGGGATAATCTCTTTTCCGAAATCTATAACATCAGGTTCTCTCCCCAGAACTTCCTCAAGAACATCAGGTGAAAACATGTAAATACCCATACTTCCAAGGTAGGGCATTTCATCATTCAGCCCCTCCTGTGTACTTATCAGCTGCGGCAAATCAACCGGAGAAGGCTTCTCTCTGAATTCAGTAACAACACCGTCTCTTCCCACTTTCATGATACCAAGTGTTGGGGCTTCAATTGCCGGTACCGGCTTGGTGGCGATTGTTATGTCAGAGTCATTTCTGATATGATATTCCGCAAACCTGTTAAAATCCATCCTGTACAACTGGTCGCCGGACAGGATAAGCACAAGATCAGGGCACAGGTTCCTGATGTATTTCAGGCTCTGCCTGACAGCATCAGCGGTTCCCTGAAACCATTCCCTGTTTTCTTCAGTCTGCTCTGCTGCCAGTATGGAAACAAATCCCTCCGAAAATCTGTCAAATCTGTACGTCCGGGCTACATGCCTGTTCAGGCTCTCACTGTTGTACTGTGTAAGAACGAGAATATGTCTGATTCGATCATTAATACAATTAGAAATCGGTATATCGATGAGTCTGTATTTCCCTCCAATGGGAACTGCAGGTTTGCTCCTGTCTCGAGTAAGAGGAAAGAGTCTGGTTCCCCTTCCACCTCCGAGTATTACGGCAACAATTCTACTCATAGCCCCCTCCTTCATATGCTCTTTGGAAATAGAACTCCGTGGGAAGAATGAGTCAAGAAGCATATTACTGCCAGATCAATCGAAATATTAAGTTTTATTGAATCAATTCTTGACAATCCTAAAGATTTTATTATATATTCTTTAACATTCAGGAGGTTCAATATGGATATTGGAAATGCAAGGTGTCCCGACTGCAAAAAACCTATGATGCCGATTGCCTGTGAGTGCCGCATCTGTGGAATACGGATGGAAGGTAATTTCACCGTCTCGATACTCTCCCAGCTGCCACCGGATGACCAGGCTCTTGTTATAGCTTTCATGCATAGTTTCGGGTCCATCAAGAAGATACAGGACTTACTCAATGTCAGTTATCCTACCGCCAGGGCGAGAATCGCGGAAGTAATCAAAAGACTTGATTCAACCATGAATGTGCTGGATGAACAGGAGAATGAAATTCTCGATAAACTCGAACGGGGAGATATTTCCTTCGATGAAGCAATGGAGAACCTTTAAAATGCCAGCATGGATACTTCTGCTCAGAATACGGAATTTCCTGATACCCATTCCCTGGTGTATTGTATGGATACTTCCACTGCCATTTATTCTCATTACATCGTTAGTTGGATATCTGGCCAGGCTTAGCGGATTAAAAAACTACACATTCCGCCTTCTCAGTGAATCATGGAGGGTTCTGATGCTGATTATTTGTCTGCATGGAATCGAAGTACGGGTGGATACCTTCGATACGAATATTCTCTTGAAATTTATCTAAACTCGGATAAAGTGAAAGGAGTGAACAATGGAAAACAGTTCACAAAAAAAGATTCTGGAAATGCTCTCGGAAGATAAGATTACTGTAGATGAGGCTACAGCACTTCTCTCCAGGCTTCAGAATACTGACAACATGGATGAATCGGACTTCGAGAAGGATCAGGATAGTAGAGGAAAAACACCGAAATACCTGCGGGTTCTGGTCGATTCAGCATCGGGTGATAAAGTAAATGTCAGAGTACCTCTGAGTCTGATAAAAACAGGAATCAAACTTTCTGCGCTTATTCCGGGTGATGCGGTCGCCAAGATAGGTAATTCGGGATTTGATCTTTCGCAGATCTCGCAGCTTCCCGGTGATGAACTTATCGAAGCTCTCAGGGAATTGCAGGTCGATATTGACAGCGCTAATGGCGACAAGGTAAGAGTTTTCACCGAATAAAACAAAGAGAAGTTACCATGAAGATTGCTCTTGCAGGAAAACCCGGGTGCGGCAGATCGACTCTTTTCAGAGCTCTTGCTGGATCCGCAGAAGTGGATACCGGAAAACCGCTTACTGTTCAGGTGCCTGATGATCGGCTCGATTTTCTTGCAGCTGTTCATATGCCGGAGAAAAAGATAAACGCAACAGTAGTGTTTTACGATGTCCCTTCCCCCTCGTTCTCCCCGGGGAATATGGCTATCATGAGGAACGCTGCTGTTCTAACTGTTGTACTGGACAATTACGCTCTGGGTGATCTTGAAGCGGATTTCTCGGAGGTAGAATCCGAACTGATTCTCTCGGATATGAAAGTCACCGAGAAACGACTCGCGCGGTTGCGCAAGGAAAGCAAGGGCAAATCCAGGGAAGCGGTTCTTCTTGAGCGGATACTTGCACACATGGAAACAGGACAACCGCTCAGAACAATGAACCTTGATAGAAATGAACTCGATCTGCTTTCTCCATATGCTCCTGTGTCTCTCAAATCTCTTCTGGTTGTTTCAAACAGGATGGGGGAACCTGTAACCCCGGAAAAAGATCTTCGCGAAACAGTACTGACTCATGGAGCTTCCCTTCTTACGATAGATGCAGGCCTGGAACTTGAACTGACTGATATTGAAAGTGATGATCGGCAGGAATTCCTGGAGTCTCTGGGTTACTCCTCAAGTGGCCTTTCCCGCCTGATCAAAGAAACTTATTCTGCACTCGATCTCATAGTCTTCTATACACTCGGAAAAGATGAGGTCAGGGCATGGCCCTTAAGGCAAGGGGCAACAGCTCCTGAAGCAGCAGGAAGTATTCACTCTGATTTTGCCAGAGGTTTCATCAGAGCGATTGTAATGCCATACGAGCTTTATCATGAATTCCCTGACAGGGCAATATTGAAAGACAGGGGTGAATTGCGGATTGAAGGGAGGAATTACGTAGTTCAGGATGGTGACATAATAGAGATACGCTTCAATGTCTGAAAATCAGAATTAACTCGAAACCTGTCTCACTCTGTTCATAGTTTTAGCTACTTTTCGCCATTCGTGTACGATCTGACTTACTTCCGCCGCTCCAAGAAGAATCACGCACTCCCAGTAAAGCAGGAAAAAAGTGGCCATAAGTCTGGCCATTGATCCATAGACTACTCCCCATCCGGGATTACCGATCACCCACATATATATTTGAGTTCCAAGCCCGGTGAATACTGTAGCGATTACTGTAGCAAGAAGTGCCTGCCCCCTGCCCACTTTCCTGTTCGGAGCAGCCAGGAAGAGAGTGAAAAAGAGCAGCATTGTAAATGATATACCGAGAATCTGAGCCATTCCCCCACCGGTCAGATGTCCTATAAGTGGCCAGCGTGATACAATATCACCAAGGGGACTGTCAACGACCAGCTTCGCCATTGTGGAAAAGATAACGGCTGATATAAAACAGACCGCTACGAGAAGCGCAAGAACAAAATCATACAGCTTTCCCAGAACGACATTCCGCCCTCTTGGAACTTCGAATATCTTATCAAACGCTGTTCGAATGGTGCCGAACAGTCTGCTTACAAGCCAGAGAAGAAAGAGAAAACCGATTATTCCCGGAATACCTGCATTTCCTGAAGATATCGCACTCTCTATTTCATTTCTTGTAGAGGCAGGGATAAGGGGATTAGCAGTATCAAGCCAGTTCTGCAACCCTTGCTGCAGCTCGACATCTTCCTGAAGAGCAATACCGCTTAACATCAAGATCATTAATCCAAGCGGCAGAATTGTTATCAGTACATTGAATGAAATAGCGGCAGCGGAGAAAAATACACTGTCATCATTCCATTTATTGTAAAGTCGTCTTCCAAAGAATCTGAGAAATACCCATGACCTGAAAAGAAATCGTCTGAAAAGCGTTACCAGATCCCGAAGCCAGTGGGGGGTTCTATTACGGAAATTCAGAATTATTCCACCGTTACACTCTTGGCCAGATTCCTGGGTTTGTCAACATCACATCCCCTGCTTACCGCAATGTGGTATGACAGAAGCTGTAGAGGAATCACTGTCAAGAGCGGTACGAGCATATCAGATGTTTCAGGTACCCGTATCACCCAGTCGGAAACCGATTCAATATCGATATCTCCATCTGTGGCAATCGCAAGTACTCTGCCATGCCTTGCTTTAACCTGCTCGATATTCGAAATTACCTTGTCATATGCAGCGCCTTTTACGGCAATAACTGCAATAGGCATCATTTCATCAATCAGAGCAATCGGGCCATGTTTCATCTCAGCCGCGGGATATCCTTCCGCATGAATGTAGGATATCTCCTTGAGCTTCAATGCGCCCTCGAGAGCGACCGGATAATTAACTCCCCGTCCCAGATAGAGGAAATTATTAACGTATGTGAATTCCCTGGCTATTTCCGCTATTTCACTGGAGTTATCAAGGATTTTCGCAACTTTCTCCGGTATTGCTATGATCTGCTGAGCGAATTCCAGTCCCTGCTTCCTGTTCAGAAAGTTCCTTGCCCGGCCAAACGCAAGAGAAATCAAAGAAAGGACCATAACCTGCGAAGTGAAAGCCTTTGTTGAAGCAACTCCAATCTCAGGGCCGGCATGGATATATACTCCGGCATCGGTTTCCCTGGCGATAGTCGAGCCAACAACATTAACAATACCCAGAGTCCTGCATTTCCTCTTTGCGGCCAGCCGGAGAGCTGCAAGTGTGTCTGCTGTCTCACCACTCTGGCTGATAACGATCATTACAGTGCCGGGTGTTAGAACAGGATCCCTATATCTGAATTCAGACGCGTACTCCACCTGTACTGGAATTCTGGAAAGCGCTTCTATCAGGTACTTTCCGATCAACGCGGCATGCCAGGAAGTGCCACAGGCCGTTATGACTATTCTGTCAATTGATCGCATCTCTTCTTCTGACATGTTCAATCCGCCGAGATGAGCTGTGCCCTGTTCAAGATCGAGCCTGCCTCTGAATGCATTTGAGAGGGACTCGGGCTGACTGTATATCTCCTTGAGCATGAAGTGGGTGTATCCATCCTTCTCAATTTCAGTAATATCCCAGTCCACGTACTCAATCCTCTCACGGATGAGCGATGAGTGCCCGTTATCCGATGATATACCCTTGAGATCTATTTTTATGACCTCGCCCTCCTCAAGGTAGATAACTTCACGCGTGTGGGAGATAATCGCAGCTACGTCACTGGTCACAAAATACTCACCATCACCGATACCGGCGCCAAGAGGGCTACCATAGCGGGCAGCAACGAGAGTATCGGGTTCATCCACAGACAGAACTACAATACCGTAAGTACCATGCACCCGTGCGAGTGCATCCTTTACGGCAGTGAAAAGATCCTTACCCTTCCCGGCTTCCTGACTTATGAGCATAGGTAATACTTCTGAATCCGTATCTGTTTCGAAGTGTACTCCTGCATTCTGGAGTTCTTTTCTGAGAGCCTTGAAATTCTCTATGATCCCGTTGTGGACCACGGAGATTCCGCCTGCCTCATCAGAAAGAGGATGTGCGTTCCTGTAGGATGGTTCTCCGTGTGTTGCCCACCGTGTATGAGCAATTCCAACTGTAGATGATGCAGCTTCTCCAGGATCAATTGCTTCAAGTTCGCTTACCCGTCCCTGGCATTTTCTGCAAATGAGTTCATCGGGGAGCTGGAGAGCATATCCCGCTGAATCGTAACCTCTGTACTCAAGCCGTTTCAACCCTGCTAGGAGCACTTCCCTCGCCGGTTTGCTGCCAACATATCCAACTATTCCACACATATTTTCTCCATTACTTTCCTGAAAGACCGAAAATCCTTTTCAATAGCATCTCTGCTCGCGTTCTCCGATATAAATCTAACCACAGGTTCTGTACCGGATGGTCTTATATGCATCCAGCCTTTCTCTCTTCTATACCATAGACCATCCCGGATATCATCAGCCTGACCATACTCCTTCTTGAAACCTTCGATTACCCGATCAAATTCCTCGGTCAGAGCCATCTTATATTTGAACATCGAATAAGATGGAAAACTGTCGACCCAGGATCCGATGGTTGCGCCCGGATTGCTTCTGAGGAATGATATTGCGCAGGCCATTGCGACACCACTGTCACGCCCCGCATGACAGACCCTGTCGATTACTCCGCCATTCCCCTCGCCGCCTATCAGGGCATCCTGAAGTTCCATTTCCACGACAACATTCACCTCTCCGACAGGACTGCGAAATATCCGGCAGCCATGTCTTTCCGCGGCATCTTCAGCAAGCCTGGAAGTAGATAGATTAACAACAGCATTTCCAGGTCTTGAAGCAAGTACATAGTCTATTGCAAGGACAACTGTATAATCCTCTCCAATAATTCTACCGTTCTCATCGATCAGCGCGAGTCTGTCACCGTCCGGATCGAAGGCAAATCCAATGTCTGCCCTCTCTCTGATAACCGCTTCTGACAGCTGTTTCAAGCTGTCAATATTAGGCTCGGCAACTCTGGGAAAATCACCCTCCTGCGTCATGAATGGATTGATGACAACAGATTCGATTCCAAGTTCCTCCATAAGTTCGACTGCGAATTCGGCAGCTGCTCCACCGGTAACATCAAGAACTACCTTATAACGCTTCCCCTGCGGGACTATCCAGGGAATATCGAGTATCGTTTCAATGTGCCGACCGATGGATCCAGGGCGATCAGACGGAATTCCTACAGACCTGTAATCGACCCAGTTCACCTCATCATCAAGTATATCCACAAGTTTGGCCCTATCATCACTCCGAAGGAAAACACCATCAGAACCAATAAGTTTCAGAGCGTTCCATTCCCCTGGATTATGGCTGGATGTGATAGAGATACCTCCACGGACAGAATCATCCATTGCTTCAAGCTGAACAGTGGGTGTGGGCACAATTCCCAGATGAAGAGGATTGCATCCAACAGCCATAAGACCTGCCGATACAGCAGCTTCAACTGCGGGGCCACTTCTGCGCGTATCACGACCGATAACGATATTCCCTCTGCCGGAAAGCACTCCGAAAGCGGAAGCGAATTCTGAAGCATTCCTGACAGTCAGAGACCTGCCGAATATGCCCCTGATGCCGGAACCACTGATAATTGGTTTCATTGATCATCCCTGAAAAGTTGACTGGAGCCGGCGAACGGAATCGAACCGTTGACCTGCGCATTACGAATGCGCTGCTCTACCAGCTGAGCTACGCCGGCCCCGAAACCAGAGATATTAATAGTTAACATTAATAACGTCAACGATCTCAGAAGATGGACTCCTCACTTCCGAAAATACTGACTGGAAATGTGATGCAGAACTGCGAGTTGCTCAGATCGGTTTCAGCAGCAGGATAAACTGTTGATTCCAGCCCATCAATGACTGCGTTATCTGTCTTCATGTCAGCAAAGCACCGTCTGTATTCCAGTCTTCCTGATATCGGTCCTACCAGGACGACTTCAGCACCTATTGCGAAAACAAAACCAGCAGCACTTCCATCAGCTTCCACATATTCTCCGAATTCATCAGAACCACTGTACTTACCAGTGATAAAGACTCCTCCGGCTCCGGCAAAGACTGAGAAATCCTTTATGAGATGATAGCTTGCCAGCGGCATGATGGTAATGAGAAAAGCACTGAGTTCACCATCCCATTCAGCCGGGCCGGAATCCTTCCAGAAATACTCTCCCGATACTCTGAAATCCAGAATTCCCGGTGCATCGATATCTACCACGAGACCTGCTGAAGTTCCCGGTGTCAGAAATTTTTCTCCATAACCGGTATCCGAAGGCTCAAGATTTGAGATCATAGGACCTGCGCTGACGGAAATTCCGTCAGATGCAGCACTATCTGATACAGTTGACATAAGAACACTGAGTGTTGCTACAATCAGGGTCAGCTTCATCGTCCATCTCCTCCTGAGAATTCTTTCCGGATATGATTCAGCAATCCTCCATCAGCAAGAATCGAGAGCATTTCAGGCGGAAGAGAGGGAAAATCAAATGCTCTGCCTCCTATTCTGATGACGCCACCTGCAGGATCGACTTCGACTTCGTCTCCTTCATTATAGGCTTCAACCGCTTCAGGACTCTGTACAAGAAGAAGCCCCTGATTTATCGCGCTTCTGTAGAATATTCTCGCGAATGACTTAGCTATAATTGCTGAAACACCCACATATCGAAGGCCAAGAGATGGTTGTTCTCTGCTGGATCCGCATCCGAAATTCTCTCCCGCGATTATGATATCTCCGGATTCTACCGACTCCGCGAATGCGGGATCAAGATCCTCCAGCAGATGCTCGCGGATCTCAGGACCTGTGGAACAGGTGTATGTGTATTTACCCGGAAAAAGCAGATCGGTGTTGATATCATCCTGTTTGTAACAAAACACTTGCATTACAGCACCTCCCGGGGATCTGTGATTCTACCGGTTATGGCGGATGCTGCAGCCGTCTCCGGGCTGGAGAGGTAAATTTCGGCATCCTTCTCGCCCATTCGACCTTTGAAATTTCTGTTTGCTGTTGACAGACACTTCTCGTGAGGCGCCAGTACCCCCTGGTGAGCACCGAGACAGGGACCGCAACCTGGAGGAAGAATCACCGCTCCAGCTTCAACAAAGTCCTGAATAAGCCCCATCCGCATGGCTTTCAGGTACTCCTGTCTGGACGCCGGACCGACAAGCAGTCGAACATCGCTGTGAACGGTACGCCCCCGAAGAATTTGCAGAGCGGCTTGAAAGTCCTCTACACGTCCATTCGTGCATGTTCCAATAAATACCTGATCTATTCCGGTCTCTGGAAGCTCACGAATCGGAATTACATTATCAACCTGGTGTGGACAGGAAACCACAGGAACAATATCCGCAAGATCGTATTCAAGCGATCTTGTGTATTCCGCATCATGATCGCTCCAGAGTGCCGCGGTACTGTCAATTCCCACGGTTTCTAAGTATCTGTTAGTTACCGAATTGGCTGGAAATACGGCTATCTTGGCACCCATCTCGATTCCCATATTAGCGATTGTCATTCTATCGCAGATCCTCAAACCGGCAACTGCGGGACCATTGAATTCCACAGCCATATAATTCGCCCCACCGGCTCCGATATCACCGATAATGGTAAGAATTAAATCTTTTGCAGATACTCCGGCAGTAAAACCGCCGGTGATATCAATATTTATCGTTTCAGGTACTTTGAACCATGTTTTACCGGTTATCCAGATCCCGGCTGCCTCTGTCCGGTCTATGCCTGTCGCGAAACAGTTGAATGCGCCGTAAGTACACGTATGACTGTCACTGCCGACAACGATGGATCCGGGTTTGACAAGCCCCATCTCCGGAAGAACCTGGTGACATATACCCGTTCCGATGTCATAGAAATGTCTGATATCCTGCTCCTGGACAAATTTTCTGATCTTGCTGTGACCGGCGGCATTCTTGCTTGTAGCAGCGGGAATGACATGATCAAGCACAATTGCAAGTCTTTCCGGATATCGGACTTTGCTGCCTGGGACTGTTGCTTCGAATTTTCCGATTATCGCGGAACTGTTATCGTGCGTGAGCACATAATCAGGTTCCACGAATATGATCTCTCCTTCCCGGACTTTTTTCCCGGCAGCTCGGCCAAGGATTTTCACCGCGAATGTTTCACCCATGATTCAGAAACCCTTCATAGAATAGTAACGTACCTGCATTAAACCGATTCATTATAGTATGAATTATACAACCGGTTCCTGGAGTAGTAACCCCGCCCTGGAAAAGAGCATTTTCTGGTGAGAGGATCAGATGAGATCGATTACGGGAAGAGGAAATATTGAGGATTCATGTGCGAATATACTCACGGACGAATCCAATCTGGCCGGAGCATGGTGCGAGAAGGCTGTCTGGCCTGAAACTGCGAAAGAAGCACAGGCATTCATACAAAACTCTGCGAAAGAAGGAACTCCCATTACTGTCTCGGGAGGACTTACAGGAATCGCGGGAGGCGCACTGCCTGAAGGAGGCGCGGTTATTTCAACATCATCCATGAAGAAGATAGAACATGATGATAATGGACTGATTACAGCCGAAGCAGGGGTAACGATCGAGGAGCTCCACCGATTCGTTTCATCCACAGCCGGTGAATTCTTCTACCCGCCGGACCCGACCGAAGAAACAGCTTCTATCGGTGGCACTATCGCCACGGATGCATCGGGTGCAGATAGTTTTCTCTACGGTTCAACAAGAGAATGGATCAGAAAGCTCGAACTTGTTCTCCCTTCGGGAAAGCTTCTGGAGATCGAAAGGGATCAGTACAGATTTGAAGGCTTAACCTGCAGGCATCCTGATATCGGAACCCTGACCCTGCCGGAACTCAGCAGAAAACAGCCGCCAAAGAACGCTGCCGGATACTTCATGCATCCCGGTATGGACTTGATTGATCTGTTTATCGGCTCTGAGAGTACTCTGGGACTGATAACCAGAGCCTGGCTGAAGCTCGCTCCTGTTCCATCTTTCCTGTTCGATCTGACAGTCTTCCCTGAGGATTTCACATCATTCTGGAATCTATTTGAAAATCTGTTCAATGCCGGAAATTCTCTCCGGATAAGGGCAATAGAAATGATGGATGACCGCTGCATCGATTTCATCCGATCTCATCCTGGAGACTTTCCTCTTCCTCCTGAAAATGCCCATTGCGCACTTCTTCTCAGAGCAGAAGCGCACAATGATGACCAGCTGGATGAAGCGCTTATCAATGTGGATAACTTACTGGAGAAATCGAACGTCAGTTCAGAGACAGCGTGGGGTGGTTTTGAACCTTCCGAACAAAAGAAAATACGCGATTTCAGACATGCGCTGCCGGAATCCGTAAATCACATCATCTCTGAAGCGAGAAGGGAATGTGCATCCATTCACAAACTGGGTTCAGATGGAGCGGTGGAACCGTCAAAACTCAGGGAGTACTACTTCAGAACAAGAAACATTCTGGAAGAAAAAAATCTGCCTTTTGTTATTTTCGGACATGCAGGGCAGGGACACATCCACGCAAATGCCTTACCAAACAGTCTTGAGGAACTTGCGCTTGCTGAGGAAGCCATGCTCGAAATCGCTGCAGCGGCAGTTGAAATGGGTGGAACAGTGTCCGCGGAACATGGTCTTGGAAAACTGAAGATCAACTTACTGCGCATTATGTATACCGACAGTGAGATCGAGGCAATGGAATCGATCCGACGGACTGTCGACCCGGAATGTCTCTTCGCGCGGTCACTGACATTCTGATGAACGGATTATCCGTGAGCACAATAGTCGGAAAAAAGCTGAGACAGAAAAAGGATAGATTCC
>DAOWJX010000335.1 GCA_030640155.1 Candidatus Aegiribacteria sp.
AGGATTACAGGTCCGTTGCTGGGGAAGCGGTTTTCTACGGACCCAAGATAGATATTAAGATGAAAGATGCGCTTGGAAGATACTGGCAGGGTCCTACAATCCAGTTTGACTTTAATATTCCTGATCGCTTCAATCTCACTTATGTGGGAAATGATGGACAGGAACACAAGGTATATATGGTTCATAGGGCTTTATTCGGCTCCGTTGAAAGATTTATTGGTAATTTAATTGAACATTACGCAGGCAACCTTCCGGGCTGGCTTGCTCCCGTTCAGATTGTTATCTTACCTATTACGTCAGATCAGCATGAGAAGGCCGCAGAAATCGCGGATGTACTTGAGACCGCAGGCCTTCGCTGCAGAATTGACAGTAGAAGCGAAACGATAGGTTATCGCATCAGAGATGCAGAAACCAGCAAGGTTCCATTCATGTTTATTATCGGTGAACGTGAAATGGAATCAGACAGGGTTGCTCTGCGCATTCACGGTGAAGGTGACAGAGGAACCATGGAATTGGGCGAAGCGTTGGATATGGTGTTGACTGGATGCAAACGACCTGAACTGCCCTGAACAAGGAGGTACGTCTATTAGCAATAAGGAACAGATAAGGGTGAATGGAGAGATTCGAAGCCCTCGAGTAAGAGTACTCGATGAAAATGGAGATCATGTCGGTACACTGAGCATTCAGGAAGCACTTGATATGGCCGCGGAAGCCGGCTTGGATCTTGTTGAGATTTCACCGGGGGCAGACCCGCCTGTAGTCAGCATAGTCGATTACGGGAAGTTCCGCTATCGCATGAATAGAAAAGAAAGAGAAGCAAGGAAAAAACAGAATACCGGAGGTCTGAAGGAAGTTAAATTCAGACCAAACACTGAAGAGCACGATTATAATTTCAAGATGAAACACGCACGTGAATTTCTGGAATCCAGACATAAGGTAAAGGCCACAGTGGTGTTTCGCGGACGTCAGCTCTCCTATAAGGAGCAGGGTTATGAACTTCTCGATCGACTGGCTGAAGATCTGAATGATCTTGGCCGTATAGAGAGGAAACCCGCCATGGAGGGGCGACAGATGACGATGATTATTTCTCCTCTGAAGGAGAGGAATTAACGGGGAGTCGAAATGCCAAAGATGAAAACCCATAAAGGAGCCGCAAGAAGGTTCCGAAAAACGGCGAAAGGCAAGTTCAAAACAACTAGCCCGTATGCCGATCATATTAAAACTAAGAAGAGCGCTAAGCGGAAGAGGAATTTGCGTAAAGACGGTATTGCATCCAAACCTGATACCAAGCGTCTTAGAAAACTTCTGCCTTAGCAATCACGGAGAGAGAAAATGAGCAGAGTTAAAAGTGCTGTGGTACGAAAGAAACGTCACAAGAAAAGACTTCAGGCAGCTAAGGGATACTTTGGCGGAAGAAGAAAACTGTATACTGTTGCTAATGAAGCCAGGAAGAAGGCTCTGGAGTATCAGTACCGTGACCGAAGAAACAAAAAACGTGATTTCCGGGCACTCTGGATAACCCGCATAAATGCTGCTTCGCGTGAACATGACATCACCTATAGCAAATTCATAGCTGGTATCAACGGAGCGGGTATTAAGCTTGATAGAAAAATACTTGCGGATCTGGCTGTACGAAACCCGGAAGCATTTGCGAAGGTTGTAGAAGTAGCCAAAGCCGCTCTTTAATTGTTAGGGGATGATACGTGTCCCAATCGGAAGATCTCGAGAGGTTGACCGAAGCGATAAATAGACTGATAGTCAGGGTGAGGTCATTACAGACTCAACGTGACGAATTATCCGTACAGGTCAATGACCTTGAGTCCAGGCTTGAGAACAGTGTGGACACGAAGGATTCTGATGGTTACAATATACTCAGGATTCATAGCGCAAGACTTCTGCGAGAAAGGCAGGAGATCAGGCGCAGGCTCTCAGGTGTGCTGGGTAAGCTGGAAAGCATTGAATTACAAGCAAATAAGTTAGAGGTATAATGAGCAACCGGATGGAGGTAACCCGCGTTAATATTTTCGGGCGGGAATACACAATCCGTGGAGCCGGTTCACCTTCCTATATCGCAGAAATTGCTCATTACGTTGATATGAAAATGCGGCAGATGACTGATAGCGCCACTCTGGCTTCCACAGCCAAGGTGGCGATTTTTGCTGCACTCAATATAGCCGATGAACTTTTTCAGAAGAGAGATCAATACGGAGAAATGGAAGAGAGCAACAGCAATGAACTGACCAGGCTTGCCGATCGTATAGAACAGGTACTTGCTGAGTCATCTCATCCTTCCGTATCCTCCTCCTCTGTTGCTTCAGGCTCTTCATCTTCAGCGGAAACCCCCGTTCTCCAGCAGAACAGCACATCCAGTCTATCGCAGTAAATTCCAATACTTGTTGCGATAGTACGTTTAAGAATACGGAAAGGATGTGCCGACACTCTGCGCAGGGGTGATTTCGGTTCCGGTCATTGTTCAGGGCTGCATCCTGCACCGTTTTACATAAATGCAAACCTGCGCCTGAACAGGAGCTTACCATGAACATAGCGATACCTGCGTTCATCGCTGCCGTTACATTTGCACTCGGCTTTATTCTTCATAAGTTGCTTATATCCAGAGAGATAAAAGGTTCAGAAGCAGAAGCTGACAGGATAATAACCGACGCAAAGCGTGAAGGTGAAGCACTGAAGCGTGAAGCTCTTCTGGAAGGTCGCGACAAAATCTCCAGAGAGAGAGTCAATGCTCTGGAGGAATATCAGGAGAAGAGAATCAATCTTGATCGAAAAGAAAGCCAGATTTCAGGTGAAACGGAGCGACTGGGAATTCTCAGGGAAAAATTCGAGGATTCACAGAAAGCTCTGAAGAAGCGCGAAACAGGTCTGTCAGAAACAGAGCAATCTCTCAATGCAAAGCATCAAAGAGTGACCAGGCTTATGGACGAGCAGAACAAACTGCTTGAGAAGATTGCTAATCTTTCAAGGGAAGAAGCCCGAAAGCTCATGCTTTCCAATCTGGAGGAAGAGCTTCATCATGAAGCTGGAAGGTTGACGCGCAAGATACTGGAAGCCGCTGAGAACAAGGCAGAAGAAGAAGCGTTGAAAATACTGTCTACTTCAATTCAGAGATGTGCAGCGGATTTTGTTGTTGAAAACTGTGTTTCAGTTGTGAACCTGCCGAGTGATGACATGAAAGGTCGGATTATCGGAAGGGAAGGGAGAAATATCAGAGCTTTCGAGGCTGTGACGAACGTGGATGTTATCATTGATGATACCCCCGAAGCAGTAGTTATTTCCTGTTTTGATCCTGTGAGAAGAGAAGTAGCGAGAATAGCTCTGGAGAAACTTCTGGAAGATGGAAGAATACATCCTGGGAGAATTGAATCAGTCGTTGCCAAAGTGTCCTCAGAGATGGAGAAAAAGATCAGGAAACTGGGAAATCAACTTGCTCTTGACGCAAATGTTTCAGGTCTTCATCAACAGCTGATCAGGCATCTGGGTAGATTGCGGTATAGAACCAGTTACGGTCAGAATATGTACCAGCATTCACTTGAAACAGCTAATATCTGTGGACTGCTTGCGTCAGAGCTCAAACTGGATCCGGTTATCGCAAGGCGCATCGGTCTTCTTCATGACATTGGTAAAGCGACTGATCAGGATATAGAAGGTTCACATGCTGCTGTAGGTATGGAGCTGGCTCAGCGATATGAGGAATCGCCTGTCGTGTGTAACGCTATTGGTGCTCATCATGAGGAGATTGAGTGTAATTCGTTGTATGCGATTTTGATTCAGGCTGCTGATGCGGTCAGTTCGGCCCGTCCCGGAGCCAGGAGGGAAACGCTTGAGCTTTACGTTAGAAGACTTCATAAGCTTGAATCAATCGCCGATTCATTCGATGGAGTCAGGAAATCATACGCAATTCAGGCTGGAAGAGAACTGAGAATCGCGGTAAAACCTGAACAGATTGACGATGATTCAGCCGCAGAACTCGCACGGATAGTAGCTAGAAAAATAGAAAGTGACATGGAATATCCCGGCCAGATAAAGGTTACTGTGATCCGTGAAACCAGGGCTTCTGAGACGGCTCGATAAAGTGAAGATACTATTACTCGGAGATGTGATCGGAAGACCGGGACGAGAAGCGCTCATATCGTATCTGAAAGACAGGGATTATGATTTCGTCGTTGCTAACGGTGAAAACGCGGCTGGAGGTTTTGGTTTAACCAAAGGCACCGCTGTTCAGCTTCTTGAAGCAGGAGTTGATGTCATTACATCAGGGAATCACATCTGGCAACACAAGGATGTCCTTGAATATATAGATGAAGTGAACTGCCCTGTATTGCGGCCCGCGAATTATCCTCCGGGGAATCCCGGCAAGGGTTATATTATTTTTCGTATTGAGGATGTGAGAATCCTGGTTATCAACCTGCAGGGCAGACTGTTTATGCCGATGGCTCTTGACTGTCCATTCAGGACTGTGGATACTATCATCAGAAATAATCCGGGTGATGTGATAATTGTTGACATGCATGCTGAAGCCACAAGTGAAAAACAGGCGCTGGCTAAACATCTGGACGGTAGAGCAACAATTGTCGCTGGCACACACACACATGTTCTTACCGCTGACGCAAGAATACTGCCTGGTGGAACAGCATGCATAACCGATCTTGGAATGTGCGGTTCCATGGATGGAGTAATTGGAATGGGCACGGAGGAAGCAAGGCTCAGATTTATCACAGGCAGACATATCAGGCTGAAAGTTGCTGAGGGCAACACTTATGTGAATGGTCTTGAAGTAGTGCTGGACGATAAGTTGAATGTAGACGGATTGCGCACGATAAATGAGAGAATATGATTCTGTAAGGCTGAAAGACAGCCTTTCCAGTACAGCTTTATGGGTCGAGCAGGAACTTGATCAGATTTTCAGGAATCAGAAATCGATTTCCCGTCTTCCATTATTTGCAGCTTATTCTCTTGGATCCGGAGGGAAGCGTATAAGACCTTTCCTTGTAAGAGCTGCCTGCTGCGCAACCGGAGGTAATCCGGACAGAGCCCTGCACGCGGCTTGCGCTGTGGAGATGATTCACACTTATTCACTTATTCATGATGATCTGCCCTCAATGGATAACGATGACCTCAGAAGAGGAAAACCGACACTTCACAAGACATGCGGAGAGAATCAGGCACTGCTTGCCGGCGATCTGCTGCTAGTTGAAGCATTCGGAGTGCTTCTCCGAACTCCTCTCGGTCCTGGAAGGGTTGCAGGAATGGTAAGGCTTCTGGCTTCTGCCGCTGGCCCTGGTTATCTGGTCGGTGGTCAGTATATGGATATGTATCATCCTGCTGAAGCGGATATGGACTGGATCCGCCTGATGATAAAAGGGAAATCTGCTGCTCTTATAAGAGTCTCTCTGGAACTCGGAGCGCTGGCGGGTGGAGCAGATGATGAACTCATCAGTGAAGTCTCCATTGAAGGTGACCGACTGGGATATCTGTTTCAGCTTACAGATGACATTCTGGACATCCACGGGAGTACGTCCGAGATGGGGAAGAAGGTTTCCAAGGATTCTGATCAAGGCAAGTGCAATCCCGTTACGAAGCTTGGTCTGGATGCTGCCATATCCGAAGCTGAAGAGCTTTCATATGATATTGCTGAGGCATTCTCAGGATTAAGCGGAAACTGGGAGAAGATCTCCTCGCTGGCTCTATATCTTCCGGACAGGAGGAAATAGGTTCATGTCTGTACTGGATGGAATTAATTTTCCGAATGATGTTTCGAAACTCTCCATGGAGGACAGGCTTGTTCTGGTCGATGAAATCAGAGATAGAATAATTAATGTGATTCGCATTACAGGCGGGCATCTGGCATCAAGTCTTGGTGTTGTTGAACTGACCGTAGCCCTGCTTTCCGTTTACTCACTGCCACAGGATAAGATCATCTGGGATGTAGGTCATCAGACCTACCCCTGGAAACTTCTAACCGGCAGGGCTGATCGATTTCATACCATCAGACAATCGGGAGGTTTGAGCGGTTTTCCCAGAAGGGATGAAAATCCCTGTGATGCTTTCGGAACAGGACATAGTTCTACATCGATCTCCGCCGCTCTCGGATTTGCTCTGGCACGGGATATTTCCGGGGAGGATTATAAAGTAGTCGCTGTGATTGGTGATGGTGCAATGACAGCAGGTATGGCTTTCGAGGGACTCAATCATCTGGGACACATGGGCACTGATATGCTTATCATTCTCAACGACAATGACATGTCTATTTCACCGAATGTGGGTGCCATATCCAGGCACCTTACAACACTTATTACCGATCCGCGATATAACCGGATTAAGAAAGATGTCTGGAATGTTCTGGGTAAAATACCATCTCTTGGCGAACGCGTCAGAAAAGCGGCTCATGCGGTCACATCCGGATTGAAGAAAACACTTGTTACACCTGACACCCTGTTTGATGATTTTGGCGTGCGATATATGGGTCCTGTTCCGGGAAATGATCTCGCTGCGATTACAGGAGTTCTTCAGCGGGTCTCGGAGATATCAGGTCCGGTTCTGCTTCATGTTGAAACTAAAAAAGGGAAAGGTTTTAAGCCAGCTGAACTTGACGCAACCGGATATCATGGCGTATCCGCGTCATTTACTGAAAGAGGGAACAAAAGAGAATCGTTTACTTCAGCCTTTTCAAGAACGATGATTGATCTTGGCCGTTCAAATGAGAAAATTGTAGCTATTACTGCGGCAATGCCCGATGGAACCGGACTGAATAAGTTTGCGGTCAAATACCCTGATAGATTTTTTGATGTAGGTATTGCCGAGCAGCATGCTGTTACGCTTGCATGTGGCCTCGCGTTCGGAGGTCTCAAACCGGTTGTAGCTATATACAGCACTTTTCTCCAGAGAGCGTACGATCAGGTAATACATGATGCTGCTCTTCAGAAAGCCCCCATTGTTCTTGCTGTTGATAGAGGCGGTGTAGTGGGGGAGGATGGTCCCACACATCATGGCATGTTCGATATTCCCATGCTTCTCCCTGTGCCGGGTCTCCGTATCGGGGCTCCAAGAAATTGCAATCTACTTGAAATGATGCTGAGAGCTTCAGTCCTTTTCGAAGAATATCCTACAGCCATCAGGTATCCAAGAGGAGGAGAACCGGATATTCCATCAATCTCCCCGGAAACCGTATTGCCGGGAAAAGGTCAGCTTATCAGAGAAGGGAAGGACGTACTGGTAATCGGTGTGGGAGTTATGGCTCTCTCCACCCTTAAAGCAGCAGATATCCTTGAGAAGCAGGGGATATCCGTTGCCGTGTTCGATCCCATATGGCTGAAACCCGCTCCTTTGAACAGCATTCGCGAACTTGCCGCTGAATGCGGCACAGTGATAACCGTAGAGGATGGAGTAACGGAGGGTGGATTCGGTTTTCATGTACGATCCATACTGTTCGATCTTAATCTGCCTGTTCTCACTCTTGGTTTTCAGGATGAATTCCAGACTCATGCCACAAGAGAGGAACTGCTGACCATGGCAGGACTTGATTATGAATCATTAGCTGAGAGAATCGGTGATTTTGTTGGACAATAACGGTAAATCTATTCCGATTCAGAACCTCTGCCTTTACGTAGACAGATTCAATCCTCCGTATGCCGGTCTGATTCAGAATATGCTGTCTGTCTGTGAGAAATACGGGATCACGGTCAGGTCAGCTTCTTCATCTGCTGATCACCTCAGCAGTTTCGATATTCAGGAAAGCGATTCATGCGAAATGGCAATCGTACTCGGAGGTGATGGAACCATCTTAAGGGGAATGGATTACTATCGCACCTTGGAAATACCCGTTCTGGGTATCAATGCCGGGCAACTGGGCTTTCTTGCCAGTGTTGAGCAAATTTCTCTGGAAAAGACAATCGCCAGGGTAGCAAAAGGTGATTATATCGTCGAAGCGCTGCTCATTCTCAGAGCGAAATTCCCCTCAGGTCATTGCCTGACTGCAGTGAATGACTTCAGTATCAACCGTTCCATGATGGGAGGGATATTACATTTCGACCTGTTTGTGGATGATGCAAAAGTTGCCCATATGGTCGGTGACGGCATTGTAATTTCCACTCCGCTTGGGTCCACGGCATACAGTCTTTCCTGTGGAGGGCCAATCCTCGATCCCGGACTGCCTGCCATCCTTATAGTTCCCATCTGTCCTCATTCTCTATCCCTGCGCCCTCTTGTCGTACCCGATAATTTGTCTGTTTCAATAAAAATAGGTGCATTAAGAGGAACCGGACCCGTAGTTTCTGCTGATGGCGCTGCCTCCGGGACTCTTAGAGCCGGAGAAATGCTGACAATAATCAAGGACTCAGGCTCATGCGGGAGTGTCAGGTTTTCCGATCACCCAGGCGATTACGACAAACTTG
>DAOWJX010000314.1 GCA_030640155.1 Candidatus Aegiribacteria sp.
CATCCGGTTCCGGATTCCAACGATATTTTCAGTACCCGCTGAAACCATGCTCATTGGAACACTGCGCCCCAGATGAATTGAATTAATGAAATTTCCTCTGGAATCGTAGACATACCAGAAGGGCTGATCTTTTACACAGATGGTGCCGTTTCCCAGGACTTCAAGCAAAGACGGAAGCTGCATTTCTCCGGGCCCGGAACCCGGCCTGCCGATTCGTTCGATGAATTCACCCGATTGGGAATAGACGAAGATGCAGCACTGAATACCGTCCAGAATCAGGATTCTTCCATCCGGTGCATAATCGAAGTCGCTTATGGAGCCGAAAACGTAATTGCTGTCGCCCATTTCGATTCCTATGGAATCCGCAGAATACAGCGTATCAATTGGCACATCGCTTACATTATGATCATCATATTCTTTACCACATGAAAGGTAGAGTAGAATTGATATCACAAATAATCCTGAATACTTACATGATTTCATCTCTTATCCAATCCAATATTATCCTGGTAATTTACATGAACATAGCTCAACTATAAATAATCCGCAGTATATCTGCTGTAAATACCCCCGGACTATTCCCCGTTCAGTTGCGTGGCTGCCATTGTCTCGGTATTGTCGCTTCAGGCATGACCGTCGTTTATCAGGAGGGAACTGAGCCATGATAATTCCGGACAGGTTCGTTATAGAAGATGGAGCCTATGCCATGGACGGTGGTTCGATATACCTCAATGTGCTGGATTCAGAGGGTGACGAACATGACATAGTGCTCTGGCAGCACATGTTCACGGAGGTCAGCAATCCGGATAGAAAACCGGGCCGGCTCTACTTCGACAAAATTCTCATCTCTGTAAGGGAGGAGATGGAAAGTCAGATTCTTTCAGCCCTGCGGGAAGCAAAGCTTGATGCGAGTAATCTGGTAAGTGAAAAAGCTGAAGAAAGATTAGACTCGAAGCCCGGCGTTATCGTCGGGGATGATATCAAGGAGTATATGTCGAAGATCAGCGAGAGTCCGAAGGAGGCACTGACTCATCTTGTCAGGCAACTGATCGAATATGTCGAGTCAGCAGACTATGTGGAACTTGCCCGTGTGTTGCATTCGGGTTAAAGGATCAGGAACGATGATATTTTTGTATCTGGCGGGATATTTTCTTCTAATACTCCTATGTTCCACCATTCACCAGGTACAAGAATAACCGAAGCGCTCAATTCCTCGATAATAACCAGTGGGTTACCGGTTTCGCCCCAGAACACACCTTCGAACTGGTAGGTATCCTTAAGATCGCCAAATGTTGAAGCGGTTCCAATTCCTTTGTTGGTTACGAAGCGATCGGAGAATACGTTGATCCTGTAAACGGTTGCATTCTCGATATCGAGTTCCAGTACCATGGTTTCTGAAGAATCCTGTGGGAATGTAATCTTAACAGCCGGTGCATGCATGCCTTCAAGCATCAGGTCCACTTCCTCTAATTCAACATCTCCGTATGCTTGTGCAATTTCTTCAATAGCATCGTGGTGCATCCCCACTTCAAAGAGTCCGGCACGACCGTTTCCGAGAAGAAAGAAATCTTCATCGTTTGCTGCTGGTTCAGCAGGCAGAGGGTCTGCTGTGTATTTATCTGTACCCGGCAGAGAAGCAAGCTTTCCCGGCTCATCAGCTGCACTTACCGAATCAATTTCGTTATCAGCCAGGTCGGCGTCCAGTTCGGACGGAGGCTCAACCTCAGATTCCTGTGAGGTATCCGAACTGTCAGAGCCGCATGACAGGGCAAGAACCGAAAGCAGAGCGATCAATGCTGCCGCAGTGTATTTCATAGTATCAAGGTTCCTCTCTTTTTTATCCGTTATGCATTCCTCGCATGGAAGAACGGGTTCTGCTACTGCTGGTCGGTCAGTTCCTGCAGGGGAATAGCTGTAGCTTCTCGATTCTTCGCCCGGTTCCCGGCAGTTGCCGCTGCTATCTGCTGTCCCATCATGCTGGACATCGGATAGACAATCACCATTGCGCTCTCTTCCTTGGAGATATCCAGCAATGCCTGTATCTGCCTTAGATTCATGGAATTAGGTGCTGATGCAAGGATCCTGGAAGCTTCTGCTAGTGAATCTGCCACGGTTTTCTCGGCTTCTGCCTGTATCACCTTGGCCTTTGCGGACCTCTCTGCTCTGGCGATAACCGCGAGTTCTTCCACAAGCGAGGAGGGCGTACCTACATCGGTTATCCGGACAGCTCGAACATTAACACCGAAATCCGATGCGGCAGAGTCGATACCCCTCTTCAGATCTTCAGCTATTCTGTCCGTTTCGCTGAGAAGGGGTCTAAGGTCGTTACTTCCTATCGTGCTTTTCAATGCTTCCATTGATGCCCATTCGGTCGTCTTCCAGTAGTTCTGAACATCGATGGCGGCCTTTTCAGGGTCCTCGATCTCCAGTTCAACTGCGGCTGTAACATCGATGGGGATATTGTCCTTTGTAAGGGTCTTGGTAGCCTTCACTTCGTAGGTGGTTATTCGGATATCCAGTATACGGGCAACGGAATAAATAAATGGGGGAACCAGGAAGAACCCGGGCCCCCTGGCTCCTACAGATTTTCCCAGCCGTAGAAGAACCATCCTCTGCCACTGGGGCAGGACATGAACCATCTTTGCGAAGATATTGGCAAACCAGAGGATAGCGATGGTCTTGAAGATGATCCAGAGTATTGTGAGATCGAACGCAAAATTAACAACGTCGAAATCGGGCCAGACCAGCAGCAGCCAAAGCGGTGCGAATATTAAAAGACGTATAAGGGATCGCATGAAATTCTGCACCGGGTTTCTTTTTAGCATGATGAATTCTCCATTTCATTAAAGATTATCCATTATTTATACTAAAATATTAGTGTAAGCAGCAAGGATTTCTACTGATCTTGTATGCCAGCACGATTTTTCTCATGGCTTCATAGCTTTATATTACCTGTGCAGGCAAGTACCTTGAATTAACCGAAGGATACAGGAATGCGATGCCCTGGAGCAGACAGTCTTTTTCTCAGAGCAAACGGCGATTTCGTCTGTTGGGACGATGCGGGAAGTGACTTAGTCCTGCAGCCCTACGACCCTGATAAGGATATGTCCCGCCTTTTCTCAGATGGCGGTCCATGCGCATTGATTTCAAAGAAGCTTGCCGGAAACATTCTGCCATTCCCCGAAACCTGTCCTGGATGCTATTGTCTGTCTCCCCGGGGTTCGCCATGCTTCAACAGCCGCATAGTCAACGTTATGCAGGTGGAACCCTCTTCCAGGTGTACACTGGAATGCATAGCCTGCGCAACGCCTGAAGAAAGAGAGAAGCTGAAACTGCCCCATACACTCTCACCCGCTGTATTCCGGAAAGTGCTGCAGGATTTCTCC
>DAOWJX010000271.1 GCA_030640155.1 Candidatus Aegiribacteria sp.
AGAAAGGGTTTAAGAACATCTCTTCCAACACCGTCCCGTGTATCCGAAAGTCTTGTTTCTCCGGCACGAATGACCATAAGCCGGGAGAAATCCTGAGGAAGATTTGTGGCTGAGTACCTGTAATCCTCCAGTTTCATGCCTGTTTTTTTAAATTCAGTCACTCTCTTTTCGAGTCCGGAGATAATGACTTTACCCGCGGGTTCCCACTCCCGGATGGTCGAGGCTTTATCCTTTGTTCTTCTGAGTATCCAGGGTGTATTCTTACCCGTGTTGAAAAGAAACTTAATCAGGGATTCAACGACATAGGTTTTTCCCGTTTCATTATGACCGTAGATCAGGTTCAGGTCTGCGGGTTTCATGTCAAAATCCTTCTTGAGGGGGCCTCCGCGGTTGATACTGATTCTTTCTATTCTGATGCCCATCAGGAAATCCCCTCACTGTAGATAACCGAAAGAGCGGCTTCAATCACTCTGTCAAGCTCCGGTTCATCCCCGCCGAAGTTCCATTTCATTTCTTCTATCATCCTGGTGGTTTTTTCAGCGATAGCGCTTCTGCGGCTGTCGCCCGTGTACTTAAGCGTACTTATATCGGGTTCTTCATCCTTGAAGAAGGTGTAGCCGGTGAATACTTCTCTGAGAGCATTCAGTACCGCATCTCTGTCGGATGAGTATCCTGTAGCGCTTATGCGGATACGGGCTTTGCCTTTATCCTTTTTCGCAAGGCTCCAGCTCTTTATTCTTGCTTCTGCACTCGCACGGAGGATCGGGATTTCATCAGAGCCGGGAATAATCACGAACTTCTCCTTAAAGTAGATAACTTCCGTATTCACAGTGCGGGGGGTTACGATTCCGCTTGATGTTTCGAAAACCAGGTATCGTCTTGCTCCTGTTTCGTTGATATCCAGTCCGCATGGAGAACCGGGATAGTAGAGGTTCTTGTAATTCGAGGGCTTGTGAATATGCCCGAGAAAGACCTTCCAGGGATTCAGGCGGTCCAGGTCTTTCCTGTAGAGAGGCATATAAGTGCCAGCCTCATAGGAATTACGTTCCTTCAAGCCTCCGTAAAAATCTCCATGCCCTATCAGTACCCATCTGATGCGGCTTATACTGTATTCAAGCCCTGCAAGGTTTTCACCCATCCCTGACTTCTCCAGGTAGGGGATGAAGATGAAGTGCACTCCATCGAATTCAACCGCTGCTGTTGATGTGTAAATGTTGATATTATCAGCTACAATTGCCTTGCTGGAGATACCGGGATCATGATTACCAGGAATGATATGGATCTTTATCTTCTTGTATGCCTTGCACAACTCTTCGAAATTTGAGTAATCCTGATAGCCGGAATCAAAAAGATCGCCAGCTATTATAAGAGTATCAATCTTACCCTTCTTCAGCTGAGCAAGTATATCCCCCAGAGCACTGTACCGTTCTGGATGGTCACCTTTCTTCGAGAGGTGCACATCGGCTGTTATGGCCAGTTTCATATCAACTCCATACTGCTTCTATTGATAATATGTACATAAAAACCTCTGTCAGATAGAATTCAGTATACAATTGAAAGCGATATGAGTAAAGGATGTTTGCAGTGTATCGTGTGAATTAACTTTTCATTACCGCAAAAGCATCATTCGCTCTATCGAAATCAGAACCAGGAGTTTCCGTAATTCCAGGAATGTTATTGAATACTTCCATCGAAGCCAGGAATTGAAGAGGTTCAAGTCCAATAAATCCTTCTCCAATTCTTGCGTGACGGTCCAGCCTGCTGCCGAGTTCTTTCTTAGAATCGTTGATGTGGAACACTTTTATTCTCTCGAGTCCGACAACCTCATCAAACTTCTGTATGGTTCTCAAGACAGCGTCATTTGATGAAAGATCGTATCCGGCAGCGAAAGCATGACATGTGTCAAAACAGATTCCTGTTCTGTCAGGCATATCCGTGAGTTTGAGCAGCTTATCGAGCTGCTCGAATGAGTAACCCAGAGTTGTTCCCTGCCCTGCGGTGTTTTCGAAAAGAATGGCAGTGTCTTCAGGCGCGATGGTGAGGATCTTCCTGACTCCGGCAGCTATCTTCTCTATTGCCTGGTCCTCACCTGCATTGAGGTGTGCTCCGGGGTGCATTACCAGCCAGTGAATGCCCAGTCTGTGCATGCGTATAAGTTCCTCTCCAAGAGCCTTTGCGGACAGCCAGGGAACTCTGCTTTTTATTGAGGAGAGATTGATGAGGTATGAAGCATGTGAGATAATGGTAAGGGTCCCATCTTCCCCGAATTCCTTTTCTTCCTCCTGTGTGACCGGACGACCTTTCCATTGTTTCTGGTTTGAAGTGAAGATCTGACCGGAAACCAGCCCGAGTTCATGAAGTGTTGAAAGGGCGCTGACGAGGCCACCATTAACGGATGCATGAATTCCAGGGAGCATATAATCCTTTCAGAGACAGGTTTTCTTGAACAGCTCACAGTTGATAGCACATCTCTCAGCAAGCTCACTTCTTTTAACCGCAAGTGTCTGTGCAATATCTTTCGAAGACATCCAGGTTCTGTCCAGGAGAGAAAGCAATTCACCATCCCATTGAACCGAAGAGGGATCAACAGTAAGATTCGGGATTCCCGCTTCCTCCATAAACCTGTATCCCTTTGATGCATACGGAATAGAGATGGGTACAGTTCCCGTGACAACTGACAGAATGGCTCCGTGAAGCGGAATGGTCAGGAAGACTCTGCATTCAGCTATCTTCATCATGAAGCTGTGAATTCCTGTGGGCATTACCACAGAAGCTCGGTCGCTGTGCTTCATCAGTGCCATTACTGCTTCACACTCAATATCATCCGAATTGGAGAGGCTGCCGGTATGAAAGGGAAAGAAGCGTATTTCTCCTCCGTGGGAGTCAATATGATCATCGAGCAGACGAGCCCATTTTCTTCGAAGACCGGATACATCGGGTTCACGGTATAATCCAAGTTTCCTCCGGATCTCAAGAGGAAGTAGTTTACCCTGCCTGTTCGTAACATTCCTGATGGCAACGCCGAGTATATCATCCGGATTATGGGGCTGGGCAAAATCACCAGCAAAGGTAAACGTGGAATCAGATGAAAGCTTTACTCTATCCGGGTTCAGACCGAGATGAAGCAGCAGATCAAGTGAAGGTTTATCTCTTACCGTAATACCGCTGCAGTATCCAAGCCATTTGCGAAGTTGACCGGGTGTCCATCTGGCAAGCTCATTCCCCTGACCCAGACCGATTGACCAGGCGAAGGCAGGTTTGCCCAGGCGTCTGGCAAGCCTGAGAGGATGAAGGTTAAAAGGAGTGTAAAGCAGCGAGGAAATATCCTGCGCAAGCTCACCCCCTCCGACTATTACAATGTCAGCCCAGCGCACTCCCATGGACATGGCGCGGAGCCTGCCTTCATTGATATCAAAAGAAACCGCATTGAAATTCTTCTTTGTCTTGTCCGGAAAAGCGGACATAATGCCGATCTGGATGTCTCCGATGGAGGATAGATCTTTAACCTGCGATGAAAAAATCGCTTCATCGCCGACATTGGAGCCGGCCTTCTCAAGCTGTCCCCATGAGGATGTAAATACTTTATTCATATTCGCCCGAACCGCTTTATCAATCCCTGTAACCGAAAGCCCTCAGAGTTTCAGCCATCTGTCTGAGCCTGCGGTCTACCTTGCGGTAAATAGTATCTTCGGGATACTTGCCGTCAGGCATTAATATCCCGGCTTCCATTCCGGTCAGGTGTTCAATTCCCTCTTCTATGGTCTCGATGGGATAAATATGGAACATACCTTTTCTGACCGCTTCTATGACATTATCCCGAAGCTGGAGATCTTCAATGTTCGCAACGGGGATCATCACTCCCTGTGTTCCGGTGAGCCCCTTTTCACTGCAGACACGGAAGAAACCTTCTATCTTCTCATTTACCCCGCCTATAGCCTGAATTTCTCCGAACTGGTTGACAGATCCGGTTACCGCAAGGTCCTGTCTTATAGGAACATCTGACAGAGCGCTTAGAAGAACGTACAGCTCAGTGGAAGACGCGCTATCCCCATCGACTCCGCCATAACTCTGTTCGAAAACGATGCTCGCGGAAAGCGAAAGAGGGTATTCTCTGGCGAATTTACCCTGAATGAATCCGGATATTATCAGCACTCCCTTTGTATGAGTGGTACCTGAAAGTTCAGACTCCCGCTCAACGTTGATGAGTCCCTTCCTTCCGGCTGAAACCCTGGTTGTAATCCTGGCGGGTAGTCCGAACGCGTAATCGACTCCCTGGTAAACTGCAAGTCCATTCACCTGTCCGATTTTCATGCCTTCGGTATCAATCATTATTACGTTGTCCAATATCCGTCTGGTAGCGTATGTCTGACCCAGATTGAGACGGTAGATCTTCTCATCAATGGTCTTCTTCACATGTTCAGAGGTCACGGTATCCGCGCCTTCCTGCTTCGCGAAGTAACAGGCCTGACGGAGATAATCGGTTACTCTGTTGAATTCGATTGAGATCCGGTCATTTCGTCCTGCTATTCGAACGCTTTCCTCTGCGACGGCTGCAACTGCGCTGGCATCCATGGGGGACAGCTTCTCAGCCTGGACTATCCTCGCTATGACATTAGCAAAATCATGGATATTCTCTTTGGTGACCTCCATGGTAAAATCGAACGCAGCCCTTATTCTGAAAAGAAGACCGAACTCGGGTTCGTATGATGCAAGAAGACTGTACAGCTTTGAAGTACCAATAAGTATGACTTTAACCTTGGTGTCTATAGGTTCCGGATGAAGGTTAACAGGGTAGAGTCCGAGCGGATCCTTATTTCGGATTACAGTAGTACCGTTTCTTAATGTCTGTATAAGCTGCTGCCACAGTTCCGGCTGCCTGACAAGATCAAGTGCGTTCATTATCAGGTAGCCTCCATCAGCCTTATGAATGGCACCCGGCCTGATCATCATGTGATCACTGTAGGGTTTTCCCTCAACAACAATTCTGTCAATGCTTCCGAAGAGACTGTTGGAGTCAGGAAACTGCTCAATTACTATAGGACGTTTTGTTTTCCCTGCATTATCAAGAATAAGGTTGGGGGTAAAGAGTACATAGGGATCCTTATCGGCGGTACTGTTCGCGAAATCATTCAGGTTTTCCAGGATAAGTTCTACAACGGATTCGCTCCACTTGTCAGCCTTATTATCACCGATTTCAATCAGATTGGAGATAATTCCTGAAATCGTCGGTTTGACAAGTCGCTGGTACATCTTTTCCAGTCTCATCTGAATCTCGAGTTCCATATCTCTCGTCTGTCTGAAAGCGGCTGTGAGTTTTTTGAAAAGTTCCTCGTGCAGCTTAACATATTTCTCGATATCCTCAGCTGAGAGTTTTCCTTCATCCTTCATCTTTTCGAGTGTATCAAAAGTTACAGGTTCTTCGTCTATAACCGGAAGCACATCCGGTCTGAATTCACCCGGAGCCACAGGAACATTGACAATGGTGAATCCGGCTTCTTCAGCCTCCTTCTTCACCAGGTCCATTACTCCCTGTTTCCGCTCCTGATAAGATTCCCTGATCGCCCTGGTTTCCATGTCTGCTTTTTCACTGCTCAGAACCGTGGGGATGTTGCTTTTCAGAAGCTGAACACACTCTTCAAGAGCTTCAGTGAACCGGAGCCCATCTCCTGCCGGGAAGGTGAGAGCGACAGGGTTTCTTGGTTGCTCCATATTGCGTACGAAGATTATGTCACGAAGATCATCTGTAGTTCTATCGATACGATCCAGAATTCTTTTTACTGTGGTTTCGCGACCGGTACCGGACACACCTGTCACGAACATGTTGTAACCGATGGAGGATATTTCCAGACCCAGCTTGATAGCTTTTACTGCGCGGTCCTGCCCCACAATTTCTCCCGTGGGTTTCAGATCATCCGTGGTCTTGAATCCAAGAGCCTTCTTCGGACATTTCCACTTCAGGTCCTCAGGCTTGAGTGAGTAGACAGCCATCTCAATATCCTTCCTGGTTCATTAGAATCTCACTTCCCCGGAGGCTCAGGCTCCAGAGGTTTAATTGAAAACGGTCCCGGATCTACAGCAAACACTTTTACTCTGCCCCCGTGCTCCACTTTCCCCCTTACTATAAGGGTAGCTTCCTGTCGAACAAGGATGTCCTCCGCTCGACGGAAGAGTGGAGAAGGGAGAAATACATCAACAACCCCCGTGTTATCTTCAAGCATAAGGAAACCAGCGTCAGCGGCAAGTCTTCGTCCGGTAACATATCTTCCCCATATTCTCGTTATTCCTGATGAGGGCATATCTTCAAGTGGTACGGTTCCATTGGGCCTGGCGATCAGCTCCAGTGGTGACGCAGAAAGGGGAAGCCCCATTACACCTAGTTCCATAGAAACTCTTGTTCTGATAGAATAATCGGGAAGGTCCGGAGTGCCCACCGGCATACCGGGAAAGAATCCGCTATCCCCCGCTTCCAACTGCATCATAGCGGATGACCCGGAAAATCCCAATTCCCGAAAACAACCCGCTGCCGCCATGTTTCTGCAGAGTACCAATCCGCAACCCGCCTTCAGGAGATCGGTCGGGTAACGGTGCGGTCTGCCTTCTCTGAGCTTCTCGTACTCCCCGCTTCCCATACCCTTTATGTGATGAAACCCGGGAATTATTTTTCTACCTCTTTCGAAGGAAAGCCATCTCCCGGTATTCACGCCCGGCGGTTCGAAGCTGATTCCAAGCCTTCTGGCTTCCTCGAGATAGACCCTGGTGCGATAGAATCCGCCACCTGCCGCCATGACAGAAGCCATGTAGAGAGCAGGATGTTCCGTCTTCAGAACAGCCGCAGCGCATGCTACGGCTCCGTAGGTAAAAGCATGTGCCTTGCAGAAACCGTAACCGGCGTAACTCGAAAGTACATTCCAGACAGCATCAGCTTTCAAGGGGTTTATGTTCCTGCGCCTGCAGAGTGAGATAATCTCCTCTTTTTTTACCTGTTTCTTTTTCAGCCTTCGCCTTAACAGATCAGCGGACGCCTCGTCCAGACCCAGAAGCACTTCAGCGGCTCTTGATACATCTTCCTGATACAGCATGACTCCGAGGTTCTCCAGAAGAATCGGATGCAGTTCAGGAAGCATGGAGTTTACGGCTGCTCCGGCACTAAGGCAATCAAGATAGGTTTTTCGCCCACCTCCGGCAGATGCTCCAGGTCGTACCAGGGCAAGTGCTCTGGCCACATCCTCCATGGTCCTTATCTTCATTTCCTTCATCAGACCTCTCATAGCCGGCGATTCGATATGAACCACTCCTATAGTCCTGCCGCTGTCGAGCAGCTTCCGTGCTGCTTCGGGAATTCTTCCTCCCCTGCGGAAAACGCTCAGAGGAATTTTACCGAGAATTTTACATATGCCGGATATTGTTGTAAGACCTCTCTGACCGAGCAGATCCATTTTCAGGAGCCCGATATCCTCAACTCCATCTTTGTCGAAGTGTGTGATATGTAACCCGTTCGGGCTGGGTTGAACGGGAACCATGAGATCAACAAAATCATCTGCGCAGACAACTCCGCAGGGATGAGGAGCAAGGTGTGATGGAATACCAAGGAGCATCTCTCCATCGCGAAGAGCCCTTGCAGCCACCGGTTTCCTCCATGCAGCGTTATCACGGTAGCGAAGGAGTTTCGAAAGAGTGTCCATTTCCTCGTTGCTTACACCAAGTCCGGATGCCGCTACGCGGAATGCCGATCGTATTCTGTGGGTTACGATCTGAGACACGGAGGCGCCTTTTCTTCCCGCTTTTTTCAGAAACCATTCCATTACTTCGTCTCTTCTCGCGCTGTCAATATCAAGATCTATATCAGGGGGGCTGGATCTGAGCCGATTGAAAAACCTTGCGAATGACAGATCATGGCGAATGGGACAGACAATGGATAGACCGAGCAGGTAGGACAGAATACTGCCTCCTGCTGAACCCCTGGCGCTGATGGCTATTCCTTTATTTCGCGAATAGGAGACAACCTCAAAAAAGCGTAGAAAGTAGCCGGCAAGGCCATTCTCGCAGATGATTGAAAGTTCCCTTTCCGTTCTTCTTGCTGCTGTAAGGCTCCCTTTGTACATATCTTTCAATCGTATGTGAATCACTTCTGATAGTTCACTTTCCTCTTCCGGATTGCGTGGCCTGTCTTTTCTGTCCGTTAACATTTCCGTGCCTGACATCTCAGCCAGCTTCGCGTTTTCGATCAGGGATCGGGAGGCTCCCTGGAAACTCTCCCTGAACCGGTTAATATCCGGCATGACGTTCCATTCTGTGCCGAATTCAGATGGATCGGGCCTGGTCTTCTCTATGGCCAGGTAACCTCTACGGAGTACGTTGTGAGGTTCAAGACTTTCCCTGCAGGAAAACATCACCGGCCACGAGGCCACCGGATCGAAACCGGTTCGCAGGATTTCCCTTTCTGTTTCAGCAGGATTTCTTCCCGATATGCATTCCGGAAGAACCTCCACCAGAACTCTGCCTTGAAATCCTTCCGTCTTTAGCAGTTTTTTCGCGTCAGCCGGATTCTCTGTGATCGCGATAAGCCCATGACTGTTTTCAAGCGCTTCCATCGGGGATATTCTTCCGGGAGTATGGACGGATGTGACAAGCCTGCAGAGATCCGGCCAGCCTCCCGGTAATATCATAAATGTTAATTTCATCTCGTGAATTACAAGTTCAACCCCGTACGTGCTCTTCATTCCTGCTTTATTGCATGCAGCGGCAAATTCCAGCTGGCCTGTGACCACATCTCTGTCAGCCAGTACTCCCCCCTGAAAACCCTTATCAGCGAGTGCCGCCGCAAGAGAGGCAGGAGACTCAACTCCATGGCGAAATGAATACCAGCTCTTCAGTGATACCAGTAAATGTTTCATATATGATATGTAAACAAATGTACACTATCTGACAAGGGGTTAATATTCATATTTATTATGCTTGTTGAATACATCAATGAATGGAGATGACTTTATGAAATATGTTGCACTAGCAGCATCAGTTCTAATTGTTATGGTCGGGTGCTCAAGCGAACCCTCCTCCCCTTCGGGAACCCTGCCTGTCGTTCAGAACCTGATGGTAGACGAAACGGCATCAAAGGGAGACACGGTTGTTCTTCACTGGAACCCTCTGGATATAGAAGTGGATGGATATCATGTCTACTGGTCCAGTACCAGTCCGGGAACCTGGCATGAAAACGTTACCGAGGACACGACTCTTACTGAAATAGCTGAGAGTACGCGGTACTATTATGTAAAGGCTTCAAAAGGACTTGATTATTCCTCCGATAATTCCAATGAAGTAGATACGAGAGCAACTCTTATTGTAGGCCCATTCACTATGAGAATAAATGATCTCACTAATGGTCTTATTATCTACGATGATGGAGAAGGGGCGGGAACAGGTACAGCTGACTCGGCCAAATTCCACCAGGACATCTACATTGCTGAAGCGAACAACCAGCTGTACTTCTACTCTGGAAACCACAACCCTTCACAGTATCCCGGAGGCAGGCATACTTCTCTCTGCGCTGTCGGCATACACGGCAATGTAGCACCTGAGGCCGGTTCAGCGGACTGGGCTGATTCGGTACTGATTTCAGACAACAACTTTTACTTCGGACATCTTTCAAACGGGTACTACATCCAGTTATACGTAGATTCCACCTTCACGAACGGCGCTGACATCGGGTCTATAGAATACCAGACCATATCCGATCTGAGGCTGTTCAACATCCTGTAGGATATAACGTTCGTCAGAAAGCGGCAGGGATTTTCTCCTTGCCGCTTTCGTTTTCGACAACATTAATAAGCGCCCTGTTGAATTTGAGAGCTATCTGAAGAAACCCTTCCGAGGTTCTTTCATGGCTTTTTTTATCTCCCGGATCAGATTCTTAAGCTCCCTGTCATCACTGATTTTCCTGTCTCCGGTAATTCCAGCGATCATCCTGTCAATTCTTCTGAGCTTCCCTGAAGCAAGTTTTCCGAGAGATATCAGAAACCTGATAGCCAGTTCGGGTCTGGTAACTGTCAGATCAGCGAAATGTTCCCGTGTCATTCTGAGGAGTTTCGATGAACCGAGCGACCTTACTGTTGCTGATCTTTCATCTTCATCGAAGAAAGCAACCTCCCCGAACACATCGTTTTCAGTGAGCATTGCCAGTCTAACGGCGGTATTTCCTGAACCTTCTATAACTTCCAGTTTTCCGGATGTGATGATAAAGAGATCTGTCGTAAGTTCTCCCTGAAATACCATCACCTGCCCGTCCTTAAGATGAACTTCTTCGTAGTAGGATATCATTTCCGAATCAAGAAGAAAATTCTCATCGCTGAAGAGTTGTCCAACTTTCATTTTAACCTCCTGTCCTGTATGGAATACACATTTCGCTCAATAATAAAGTCGTACAACAATTATTTATCTCAATTGTGCATTCCTGTCAACCTCGCTGAAATGGAATACTTGCGCCACAGATATGTACAAGCATTGAAAACATCAAAGGAGGTTGAAAATGTTACTGAATGCGATGACATCACTGATGGTTCTCTCCCTCTCAGCTACCGGATACTTCTGTCCGGGCAGGTCAGTCGAAGAGAACTACCAGGAAGTGGTACTGAATGTATCAGAGATGGTCTGGGATCAGAGTGTCAGAAAAATGGCAAGCGCTTACGGGCTTGATGTGGTCAATGTAACCTGGGAAGATACCGGACGCTACTCAGGCTCATGCTGGGGGCCCAATATTTCCGACATGACCATACAGGTTCACAGCTATCAGAACGGATCGGAACACCCCTCTCTTACCTGCATGCCTGTGATAAGGTATCCAAATTTTCATGATCTTTCAGCGGACCTGGATCCGGATAATTTCTATCTTCTGGTGGGTAACGAGATAGGAGAAGAGCTGGCTCCTGTATCACTTACGGATTTCGTTGACAATATACGGTACTACCTTCACGATCCTGAATCATGGGAAGGTGATGAACACAGTCTTCTCGCGGAAAGAGACAGCGTTGTTCTTGTAAGCGCTCAGGCAGTATTCCTTCCAATAAGGAATTCCGGAAACGCTACATTCAACCCTGTTCTATACAATTACCAGTCCTTCGAAGGAGATCCTGCTGTACTTACAATACTTGTCACAAGAGAGGGTACGAGCGTAACTGTGATAGACAATGCAAGGGACGCGGTTCCCGGATCCTGGAGCTGGGGTCAGAGGCTTTTTTTCAATGAAGACGGTGAACGTGCCAGCTTTACCGGACAGCGAATCTCGGATTTCAGGATTGATTACGCAAACAGCGGAGGAGACCCCTCGGAGATTTCCGAGGAGAATAACCTGAATATGGTTTTATTGATACAGATTCCCCTGAAGCAGAGGAACCCTCAGAGTACATATTTTGATGATTTGTGCTGCGAATCTACATGCGTAACACTTTGTGGAGCAGGTGAAAGCTACAGGGGTTCATCCGATGTCGAAGCAGCTGTTATCGGACACGGTGAACTTGAAGGCCCCTTCACGGAAATAGATGATCTTGAGATCCGCAGGGATCCGCAATTTCCTATTAGAGTTACCGTACAGTTCTACAAGGCCACTTCCAACGGGATTGCTTCACAGAATGATATCGATGAAATTGCCGAAGAGATCCAGAAAGTATACGATCAGGGCTCGTATGTCGGCTCTCTTGTGGTCCCCGACCCGGGGTCATACAGACCTACTGACTGGGACAGGGCATCCGTACCCAGAAGGCTGAACAGATACTGGAACCTAAGGAGAAACTACTACCTCAACTGGATAGGAAGAATAGACCTTATCAACTAAACATTTGGGTCGCATTTGGGGCCGGGCCTAACATCTAAACATAAGGTAACATCACCCCACGGGGACATGCACGCTCTGGTGCGTGTCCTTTCTATTACCCACAAGTATTGGATATTCTAACGTCTTGTCTCTTTCTTGAAAATCTCAATGTTCGTTTCGATTATTTGCTCTATGATCTTTCGTGACTTGGAGTAGTTTGCGATCATCTTCCTGATCTTCG
>DAOWJX010000333.1 GCA_030640155.1 Candidatus Aegiribacteria sp.
AGCTTCTGAGCATGCTGAACACCCTTCTCGAATTCAAGCCGTTCCTCCTCTGCCCTTCTTCGATCCGAAATGTCTCGAACAGTTGACTGGAGGTAATCCTCTCCTGCGATAGACACCCTGTTCAGAGCCACTTCCGCATGGAACGGAGTCCCATCCCATCTGCAGTGAAGCCATTCGAAAAGCTGGGGATTATCTTTTGTTGCTTCTATTGCTCTTCTTTCTCCTGAAACGCGGGATTTCGTACCGTCAGGCTGGAGTTCGGGAGAAAAACGGTAAGGTGATTTCCCAGTAATCTGCTCTCTCGTGCAACCGAACATCGTCAGGGTTACCGGATTGCAGTCCACAATCCTGTAATCCTTCATTATGAATATCGCGTCCCTTGCTGAACTGAAAAGATTACGGTAGCGCTGTTCGCTTTCCCTCAGCGCGTTCTCCGCCTTTTTTCGTTCAAGTATTTCACGCATGAGCATATCGTGTGAAAGACATCCTGCAAGTGATACCGCGAATTTTGAAACAACACTTCTAAGCTGGTTGATTTCCCTTTTTCCGAAAGGCTTTTTTCTGGATACTGAGTATAGTTTGAGAACACCTATTTCATTCAGAGGAAATATTGTAAACACTCCCCTGTCCATTCCGCTTTCAGTTACCAGTTCCTGAAAAGCTTCCTCAGAAGAGGGTACGCTTACAACTTCACCGGTTCTGAGTGCTTCAAAAAGTGGACTGTTAATCGAAAGATGAGTTTCCTTTACCTTGAACTCAGGATGGGCATAAATGAGGGAGACTCCATCAGAATCCTGTTTTTTTAGAAGGAAAACATCTCTGATCCAGACGGATACGAATCCCAGATTCTTTCTCAACATCAGTGCCTTGAGAAACCCAATGCAGTTTTCCCTTACTTTGATAGAAGTACCAATTGAAAGCGATAGCTCGTAGAGAAGAGAAATCTCCTGAATAATCTTTCCGGAATCCGTACTGTTCTTACTCATACAGAACCATTACAACCGTCGTAAGATTCAGATATTCAAGATATCGCTCTCCCAGGGATGAAATCTCTCCAAGCGTAAGGACACCCTCAGGTATTTCCTCGTCATCAGCAGGCTGGACTCCACGATTGATTGCCTTGAGTTCTTCAGGATATTCATTTTCAAGAAGAAGCGCTCTTGATATGCAGTCGGAGACAAGACAGTGACAAATCCTTCTACCGGAAGGTACCCGGCAATCTTCCGCAGCCATCTGTGCCGCCTTGATAAGAGACTCTTTGTTGCCTCCGAGAATGTCGACTACCGCATTGCCCTGCACTTCCCCTCCACAGACAATGTCTCCGTCAGCGGTCAGAGCAACCGTGGCACGTCCGATATTTTCACAGCCCTCCCTGAATAATCCAAGAGGATATTCCTTTGCTATATCGTAGAAGTCGCATTCAGAAAACTTCCTGCCCGAATCCTTCTCAACAGCCTTGCGGTACACCTCAAAGGCATTTTCCCAGTTGAATTCACTGATCATGTTTCGATCCGTTCGCGTCGCGACAAGCGGACCCATCATTCTCTTCCAGCCATGCCGGACGCCAAGAGAACTCTCAAGTTTCACAAGAAATACTATCGCGGCATTATTGAAAAACCCTTCGGATGAGAAAAGGCAAAGGTCCTTCTTCATGCTCTGGTAACCGGCTCCTCCTCCGAAGTAATTAACGGAATTTCCCAGCTTGTTCAACATTTCCGAGAGAAACAATCCGATATTAGGAGCCATCCCGTCGATCAGAATAATGGCCGTGTATTTCGCACCGGATTCTATATTCTGAACTCCGCTGAAATCAGGAATCTTTAAGGCGTCCGGTTCCTTAATACAGACAATAGCCGGTTTCTCTATTCCGGGCATTTTACGGATGATCGCGCCTTTGGTGGATTTTGATTCTCCATGAATGACCCCCGGGAAAATCCCTCCGAAAAAACATATCCCTTTCTCATTCAGATCACATACCAGACCTTCAATATCAGGTATGCTGTCCTCCGCGATAAGAATCATGACCACTTCGTTGTCTTTCACGTCAAGCCCGGAAACGGTTTTGACGATACTATCTCGATTCACTTCAGCCAGAAACATATTCCTCCTCGCTTTTCTGCTTACCCTTATAATTATTCTATCCGAATTTTGATCCGACGCCAAGCAGAAGTATTTCTCGGGAAGAGACTCTCCCGGACATAAGTCAAATTCAAACTGTCTCAGATGACGATATTCAACCTCCACGAAAGAGGGGAGGATGAATACCCTCCCCTCTACAGATCGGTCACTGAAAGATCTTTATCTGAGAACCATCACCGACTTCGAATCGGTAAATCCTGGTATCGAGAGTTGGAGGTGGTAAATCCCTGCGGGAACCGTACTTCCATGCCCGTCAGTAAGATCCCACATAATGCTATGTTCGCCGCTTTGAAGCTCTCCGTCATGAATGGTAGCAATTTTTCTCCCGCTTAAATCAAACACATCAATCGTAACGTTCGATATTGACGATGTGCTGAAGTTAAGAACCGCTGACTGGTATGCAGGGCTCGGAGCCAGATAATTCAGCCTGTTGCTCAGAACGGGTGATTCAGTCTCTTCGTTACCAACACCGGTAACATCGATTGAGTTCAGATAGGTATTGAAGTTTCTGGCCCACACGGTAATGTAAATCGTACCTGTAGTACTAGGTTCCACAAGTATCTCAGCCTGACCGGAAGCGTTCGTTTCGACCACTTCGTAAACATCGCCAGTCTGCCAGTCTCCTTTCTGCAGGCATACTCTTGCATTCTCGACAGGAGCGGTGCCTTCACTAACAGTCACATTTATGTATGTAGAACCGTTAATGGTACTCGGATGTGTGACTTTAAGCTCTCCGGCAGCTTCTGTCCACATAGGCAGTTCCGGATCACCAAAAAGAGTGTATTCCTTCAAGCACCAGTCCATGTAGGTGCTGCAGGGGGGAACATAGTAATCCATACTTGTCGCGTGGGCGATGCCGAGGTTGTAAATATCGGTTTCCCAGTGATCAATGTAGAATCTTATGCACAGCATCTCGCTCGGACCTTTACACGGACCGGCGAAATTGCCCCAACCGTATCTCGTATTGAAGCATCCGAATCCACCACCCTCAGGCGACGCGAGCCATGCGTCGGCACAGCACTCGTAGCCATCGAGGTAACCTATATGGCATGAAATGGATTGCCAGAGAGCGGGAAGCCCTCCAGACGATATGTTCGTCTGATTCATGATATGATCCACGGTATAGTTGCTGTAGGCAGATGTCCACATATAGGTTTTACTGCCGTGGCTTGCATGGTAGACATGATGCGGACCTGCATTGATCATGTTTATTGTATTTGTTGCGTTGTTCGTCCCGTTGGACTCGTAAAGTTTTTCCTCTTCCCAATCGCTGCTTGGAATGTAGGCGGAGATTGCCTCCGCGGAAGCACTGCCGGGAATATATGGGGAACTCCAGAGTATTCCTGTCGTATATCCTATCCTCAGCTCTCTTGGGCCTGTCTCAAAATAATCGACTGACTGAATGCCCTCATACAGAAGCACCTTGTCGATAAAAAGATCGGCTTCCGGTAAAGTATTCACGCTGGCTCTGCCGACAAAGAGATCAGGGTGGTAGTCGACCTGGTCATAACCCGCAGGTTGAGGATATACATATGGATAGGGAACCTCACCCCAGATTCCGTTGCCGTTGGCGTTCCAAAGATCGTTTCCGGGAATAATATCGTTTATATCAACGAAGTAGAGGTCAGCGGGTGCGATCTCCGAATATGACGAACTTCCAACCAGCTTCGCATCGCGGCATACAACTTTGTCATCGTCACCGAAGATCAGGACATAATCAGTACCTTCATAGCGGCAGTCAGTCAGAAAAGCTCTCATGCTCTGTGGAAGGTCAACACACGAGGAATACTGTGACTCAACCCAATTTGTTGTGTAAACATTCGCTGGAACGCCTTTTAAGGTTTTCCAGTCAGCCAGCAGCTGAGCCTGAAGCTGGTATTCCGGATTGGTGATAATCACGTACTGCCCGTACTCAAGGTCTCTTTCCGGGATGATAACGGCACCCGAGGGACTGACGCCGTCAGGATTTACGACGAATCTTCCGGCGATGTCCATGGCCTTATCCTCGCTGGCCAGGGTCCTCCTGATAACAAGATTGACAGAAGGGTCAATCTCATAGGTCACCCGAAGAGTCATCTGTGATAGAACCTGGATGGTCCTGCTGGCAGGATTCCACCTCACCGGATAAACCACCGCATACGCGATGGGTATTCCCCAGTAAACACTTGAGCTGTGCAGAGACGCCATACTTCGAGGATAGGGGGTATCCCTTCCATAAATTTCAGGGTCGGGAGATGCCTGTATGTAATCCATCTCAAATGAAAGCGGAACCGGCTCATTTGCCGGCATTACATCGTAACTACCGACCAGATTTATATAATCGGCATCGACAACTTCGATCCCGGTTGCGCTGCAGCCGGTAGGAAGGGCAATCCTCACCGGCATAATCGGAAGACAGGGTGCTCCCTCATGGCTTATGTAAGGCAGTCTGGAAGCAGTCACCGCGGTGTAGATTCCCTCAGAAACAAGGCTGACATCAGCCATGTCAAAGGGAATTGTAACCGTCAGTTCTCCTGCAGCACTGAATGCAACAACAATGAGAAGCAGCAGAGTTACTTTAAACATGTTTACACGTCCTCCTCCCCGAGGATTAATATGTAATATTAGCATTAATCATAGTATCTTGATATTGCTATACCTATAAGACTATATGTGCAATCTTTACTGACAGAGCAAGGAGAACATTACAGAACCCGTTTTTGCCTGTATATTGAACATCCATAAGTACAGGAGGAAAAGATGAAGGCTGGCACCAGAAAGAATCTGATCGAGAAGGGCATGAGAGCCGGCGATACAGATATGTACGATGAGGATCTGATATGGTCCCGGAACAGCAGAGACAAGATAGACATCGGTGAAGTGCTCATGCAGGTGATCAGAGTGATGAATAGAGTCCTTCCAGTATCCCGGAAACTTCGAGTTCTTTCCATCGGTTCCGGATCTGAACCACAGTTTCTTATTCTGGAATCAGCCTTCCGGGGAGGTATGTACCTTCTCGATATCGACAGTGTGCCGCTTTCCATCGTCAGGGATCGGGCTCAAAGGCAGTGGATAGAACATGTTACCACTATCCGGGCGGATTACAACAGGGTTCTTGTCCAGCCCGAAAAGGCGGAAGAGTTCCTGAAGGACAAACTGGACGGAAGAATACTGGATCTGATTACTCTCCATCATTCTCTTTACTACTGCGAAGAATCGATCTGGAAAGAATTCTTTGAAAGCCTTTACCTGAAGATTCTTGCCCGTCGGGGAGCGATTCACGCTGTGATGATGGCTTCAAACAGCGAAGACCGGTACTCCACAACCTGGCTCTACAATCATTTTGCCGGTAAATTTTTCAATTGCCGTAATGATCAGGACCTGAACTCCTTTGGCAGGGAACTGGAGAAGAACAGAGTATTCAGCAAAGCGAAGTTCTTAAGGGAAACTCACAGCGTTAATTTCTTTATTGATGATTTCGAGAAATTCATGGCGGTGATCTGGATGATCCTTCTCTACCCCAACGTGCACAAGTACACTCCTGAACAGAAAGAGGAAATCACCGATCATATCTTTGACAATTTCTGGATGAAGAAGAAACCGCTCGTTCAGATGCAGGACCATCTTGTTATCCATAGGAACCAGCTGCCATGAACATTGGGAACATTGGGGTCAAATCTTTACTCTTGACAAATACTACCGATATACTACTATTGGAACATGACTAGATCTTTAAGAATTCAGTATCCGGGTGCCTATTATCATGTCACCTGCCGCGGGAACGAAAAAAAGGTGATATTCACAGATGCACAGGATAAAAAAACTTTCCTGGAGAAACTTTCACTATCCCTGGAAATATATAATGTGTCTCTTCTAGCATATGTATGTATGCCAAACCACTTCCATCTACTTGCAACCACTCCGGACGGTAATCTGTCTGAATTTATGCGTCATTTCAATATTTCCTACACCTCAGCTTTCAATCGCAGGCATAGCCGGGTGGGACATCTTTATCAGGGAAGATATAAATCCTTTCTGATTGATTCTGATAATTATCTTCTAAGGGTATCCCGATATATTCATCTGAATCCGATACGTATTGAGTCTTATGCCGAGAAATCAATTGATGATAAAATTGGTATACTCCTCAAGTACAAAGACAGCAGTTTATCAGGGTATTTCTCAGTAGGGAAAAGAAAGGATTTTGTTAATTACAACATTGTTCTGAAATATATAGGTGGAGATAATCGCAGTGGCAGGCAGGAGTATCGAAAATTCATAGAACTGGGTATTGATCAGAAAACAGAAAAGCCTCTTGAATCAGGAAAAGGGTTAGGGATTGTAGGAGAAGCTGACTTTGTTCAATCGATTAAAGAAAAATTCCTGAGTATGGAGGCATCCGAAAGAGAACAACCTGCCCTGAGGGAATTAAGAAAAATATTCGAGCCAGATGAGCTGATCAATAATTTTGCATATCTTATCAGTAAGAGCAGGGGTGATGTATGTCAGCGTGGTAAAAGATCTGTGGAAAGATCAATGCTGATGGAATTGCTGTACCGTTTCTGTCGGATAACCCAACCTGAAATTGGAAGACTATTGGGTGGGATTGACTATAGTTCAGTTAGTCAGGCAAGGAAAAGATTACGTATTAAATTGGAAAACGATTCACAACTGAAGAAAAACTTTGATAAATTAATTGATCAGTTGATTCAAATGTCAAGAGGAAAGATTTGACCCCAGTGCCTTTTTGATGGCCCGGATATGTTCAGGGGTTGTTCCGCAGCAGCCTCCGATTATTGAGACACCGGCATCCACCAGTTCCTTTGCTTTCAGCGCCATGAATTCAGGTGTTTCCGGATAAACAAGCTCCCCGTTCTCAATCAAGGGAAGGCCGGCATTTGACTGGATTATAAGAGGAAGAGAAGTGTGTTTTCTGTATTCCCTGGCAATCCTTATCATGTTTTCGATTCCGTTCCCGCAGTTGGAACCGACTACATCCGCACCAGCTTCTTCCAATTCGTGTGATGTCTTTTCAATTGTATCGCCCATGATCGTGAAAAATCCTTTAGGGGTCGGATCGTAAGTCATGGCAGCCATGACAGGGATTCCCGGTGCCTTCGACTTTGCGGCTCTCACAGCCAGGAGTGCTTCTCTAAGGTCCATCATCGTCTCGATACAGATTACATCGCATCCCGATTCCGCAAAAGCCTGCATCTGTATTTCAAAACTATCGCAGATAACCTCTGGATCGGTATCACCATAGGGTTTCAGAATTTTTCCGCATGGACCGCAGGATGCCGATACATACGCTTTTCCCGCAACAACCTTCGTAACGGCGTTCACTGCATTCCTGTTGATCAGTACCGCTTTATCTTCCAGAGAGTAAGATGCAAGTTTAAGAGGAGACCCCCCGAACGTATTCGTCTGGATTATGTCAGCTCCGGCATCAAGGTAAAGCCCGGCGATATCCTCCAATATATCGAGCCTTGAGAGATTCAATCCTTCAGGGCATTCACCGCTTTTAAGCCCTCTTTCAAACAGCATGGTTCCCATGGCTCCGTCAGCGATCAGTATTTCACCATTGTGGAGACGCTCAAGAAGTTTTTTCATCAACTGTCTTCACGGAAGAATGATTCGACCGTTTCAACGGCATTGGCGCCATCGTAACTGTAGGCATCAGCACCTATTTCCTCCGCGAATGGCTTCGAAACAGGCGCCCCGCCCACCATTATTTTGATTTTGCCGTACAGTCCTTCATCCTTTGCCATATCAACGACCTTTTTCATGACAGGCATGGTTGTGGTAAGGAGAGCGGACATTCCTATTACATGCGCGTTCTCTTCGATGGCAACGCTTATGAACTGCTCTGCGGGAACATCGTTTCCAAGGTCAATAACCTCGAATCCGGCACCTTTAAGAAGAATCGCGACAAGATTCTTTCCGATATCGTGCAGATCATCCTTCACTGAACCTATCACTACTTTTCCCTTTATTGGAATTCCATCCTTGATCAGGAGCGGTTTCAGCACCTCCATCGCACCATTCATTGCCCTTGCGGCAAGCAGAACATCGGGAAGAAATATCTCATGGTTCTTGAATTTCTCACCAACAACATTCATCCCGGCAATCAAACCATTATTCATTATTTCATCCGGAGGTATCCGTTTTTCAACAGCTTCTTTTGTTAGATCAATTACAGTCTCATCAAAACCGTTCTGCAGATTGAAAGATATCTGACTCAGAAGTTCCATAATTATCCCCCGTGTATGTGTGACTGACCTTGCTTCAAATCCTGCATCCTCTTGATACATGTTCTGGTCGTACATGTATTGCAGAACGGATACGAATTCACGAATTCATGAATTTCTCCGGGTCCTCCAATAAGCACCCCGGACACGGACTTCATCGGACTCATGAGACAGCTCTCATTCAGTGTTATACCTATCTCTTCAGGGTGAAGTGCTTCAAACAGTTTTTTCTGTCCGCTTATATGCCATCCACAGTAACCCGGGCAATAGCTGAGAACCAGCCACGTAGATGGCATAGGCTCTGTCCCGGCAAGTTTCGATTGCAGAAGCTTTGCGATCGTATTCGTTAGTATGTCCGCAGCATATGACGATACCGAATCAAGCATATATCCAATCGCATAATTTCCATAATCGAAGAGTTCCGTTACTTTTTCACTGAGAACAGGTCCAAGCGTAACAGCGAATAGAGCAAGATAATTGCTTTTTCTGTAGATCTCCTCTACCGGGTTCTCCTGCTCGTTCAATTCTTCTCCGCGGAATACTTCCTCGAAACGAGAGATTGTTATACCGGCCATAATCCCTTTTGGCTCTACAAGTTCGCGAAACAGATCAATCGCTTCTCTATAAGTCTTTTCGAAATTTTCACTCAATTCAGCTTCATCAGGAATGCCCTGGCTGCGGAGTATTTCCTTTCTCGGGAGTTTGATATCCTCCTGCGTAAAATCGACGATCGATCTCATAAATTCTCATGCGGGAGTGAATTCATCCCGAACTTCGCGGCTTCCTTATTCATCAGAACTGTCATTTCCGCAAGGACATCATCAGGCAGTTCTGTGGGTTCCCATGTTTCCAGGAGTCTTTTAATCTCCATTTTTGCCCGATCACCTATGGTCAGGCTCCCTTCTTCTTTCCACCTCGAACTGTTCGCGCGGTCAATTACTGCCCCCGGGAAATAATGCTCATCATGGAGATATTTTCTTGTATGGTTTGCAATCAGAAGATGCTTCTCCTTAAGAAGCTCCTCGAAAATGGGCATAGCGGGAAAATCTTCTTTCGGTTCTACTCCCCTGATCAGCCTGAGGGTCATTCCGCAGATTTCGTTATCAACAACCAGTTTTTCAAGGCTCTGACAGCTTTCAAAATCAAGCATTCCCGGCCCCGATATGCTGTTTATTCCGGACAGGGCGGCAAGAGTCGCGCCCATCGAGGTTTCAAGACCTGCCTGCGCGTCCAGTTTCTTCGCATCACTCAGTGCGATGTATGCCTGAGTAGGAAGATTCAGATATTTGCCTATCTCATTACATGCACAATCTATCATCTGCGTTTCCACCGCTCCCATCGGTGTAGTCTCGTATCTAACGTCAAACGCGGCAGGTGAACCGCCGTAAATAATTGGAGTTCCGGGCTGTGTTAGCTGGCTGAGCACAACACCGCTTAACGTCTCCGCTGTATGCTGCACCAGGCTTCCAACCAGAGTTACGGGAGCCATAAAACCGGAAAGCGGCATTGAAATGTATTCAACAGGTATGAAGTGCCTGGCGCAGTCGACCAGGTTCTGAGAGGTGACATCGCTCCACTTCAGAGGAGAAGTCGGACAGCATGAGAATATCGTAAGAGGTTTTTTCCTCAGAGCATCTGCACTCCCACGAATGGCCAGCTGCAGGTCCTTCATTACATTGAAAGCATCAATTGTAAAAGCGCCTGTCACCACAGGTTTTTCGCAGTACATGAGGCTGAGAAAAAGCCTGTAGCTGTCCGATATCTTCTCGGGAACATCAGCGGGGATGAACGCTGTGCTCTGTGAGGCGATATTATCCAGTCCGCTCATCAGTTTCGCGTACTCAACATAATCAGCGGTTGACGGTTTTCTGATCTGACCACTCCAGGGATCAAGAATATTGATCGCTGCGGAACCGGGAGTGAAATAAACGTTATGATCCCTCAATTCGTGCGTAAGGGTGCCCATGACATCGTAGAGTTCTACTGAATCCTGCGCTGCTTCAAGGGCTTTATCGATAATGTCAGCAGTGAAAAGTACGTGCTTTTTCCCGAAATCCACTTTCGCGCCATGATCCGAAAGCATTGAAAGGATACCATCATTATGAATTTCTACACCCAGATTACACAGAATATCCCGTGCCTCTGAAACTATTCTCTCAATAAGTTCATTACTCAATAACCTGAATACCGGTCTCATTACAAAGCTCCTTCACATTTATTCCTGTAATAAACCTGCCGGAAATCGAAATCCTTTTCTGGTAAGGATGAATTCTTCCGCCGGATATTACCTGTTCTTCTTTCGCTCCATGATGAAATGATGTGAAAGGTATCCGATCACAAAACCGATAAGTGCAACGGAGAAGATAAGGATTATCATGGACATGCTAACCTTCCAGAAAAGAAGATGCACATCCGCTACATTTGAGTTTTGAACAACTATGATAACAAGCACTATCACCAGGATCAGAATCGCGGCCTGCTTAAGTTTCATAATAAACCACCTTTATCTAGATAATGTTGGTATTCGGACTGTTCCTGATCACTCATATCTCTTTTCTGGCTATGACTCGGCTGATTGCGTGTTGATGCGGCACTCCGCTCGACATGCAGTCAAATATCTCTTCTGTCGTGAACTCTATTCGCCAATCCTGATAGTGAGTCAGCAGCTCTCCGGAAACCCAGCTGTGAGAAACACTCTCCGCATCAGGGGCACTGGCAATAAATGGTTTCTTGACGAAGACGGACAGAGCATTGATGCCATTCGGAGTGGTGAACTGACGGTAATTTCCAAGAACTTCCGGTCGCATTTCCTTCGGAATGTACTGAAGAACTCCTGTTGAGAAAATAACATCGAAAGTTTCGCTGAGGCGAAAATCGTTGATATCGGCCATGAAAACTTCAAGTTGAACCTGTGCCTTATCCGCAAGGCGTTTCGTCTTTTCGATACCGACCTGTGAAGTGTCGAAAGCTGTAACAGCGAACCCCCTGCTGGCGAAGAATACAGCGTTGCGGCCTTCACCACATCCTGCATCGAGTAATTTGATTGTGCGGTCAGGAGGAAGCAAATCCAGTATTCTAAAACAGACGGCCGAAGGTTTTATACCCCAGTAGTAATTCTCCTGATCGTACCGCTTGTCGTAAAAATTGTTCATGTTCCTTCCTAAAGCCAATGTCCAGGCTTTCATGCCGTTTCCGCCAGCTTACGCTCAGTGATGTCGCGAATGACTGTCAGAATGTGCAGTTCGCTTTTGTATTCGAATGTGCTTCCTCTGACTTCTTTGTTGAAAGTGGGCCCATCCTGTAGTGGTTTTTTCACAGAACAACAATACTGATTAAAACATGCTCCTGTCAAAACTCTGAATTCAACCAGGATCAGACCAGTTACCATCATTATTTCAGTATTTACCTCAGATAACCTTTTTTCACTATATATGTATAGATATGTTACGAGGAACTTAAACATTATGAAAGAAAAGAGGAACCCATGTTCAAGACAACCAGTCTTATGCTTATCCTTATCATGCTGGGATCAAGTGGTATCATTCTCGCGGCGGGAGATCGAGACAACAACGGCGTACCGGATGATGAAGTATTCTCAGATCCGGGAACCTTCGAAGGCGAATCAAACCGCGATGAAACGATTATTTTCCCTACTTCCTCTGATACCTGGGATTTAAAGTACTATCCCTATTGGTGGAATTATGATGATACCGTTTTTGGTACCTACACGATATCGACCGACAATGTGGACCATGCTGAGATCACCATTTTGCTGACGACCAACAGCCTCGTTTCAGGTGGTTATTGCGATATCGATTTCCGTATCGACGGGAATACTATGGGATCATTCCAGATACTGCCGGAGGACGGTCTTGGTCCGATCAACGAATCATTTGATTTCACCGCTATTTCAGCCGGGACACATCAATTACGCTATTTCGCGACCAACACGGTTGCCCCCGGCTGTGGAAGTATTGTCTGGAACGTAACTGGATCCAACTCCGTGGTCTTCTCAGGTGGCTCGTCTCTTGACGACTCAACATGGGGTATGATCAAGTCCGCCTTCTAGTCTAGCTATTTTTTTTCTGGAGTCAGGTCTTACGATTTAGCAACCGATGGGAAGTGTATTTCACGCCAGCGTCAGCACAACCCGAAAAGGGAGAGGAAATCAATTTGAAAACATTCTTGCCTGCGGTTATAGCACTGATCGTTTTTCAGGCTATGGGCTCCGTGCAGGAAGATTCAAAATATCCTGAGGACGCGCTGTTAATAAGTAATACGGTTCAGGAATATTTCGACAGAGAATCGATGGTGAATTTCGGAGGAGATGACTCCTCGCTTGTACTACTCGTGGCACTTGGCGGGGAGTGGACCGGTGACCCGGAACAGTGGACGGAATTGATAATCATCACTTCGTACGCAGCCTCGCTTGATCTTCAGCGCAGCTGGAACATAATGGATATTGCAGTATCATTCGGCAGCAGCTGGTGCAGAATATCCATGGAGAAGATCTTCGAGACAGCCGGTGAAGAACTCAGTGAAACTGAATTCCTTGAGAAATTCCAGGCCATAACCGAAATTCACCCCATGAATTGAAATGCTAATTTTCGAGACCTGACCCCATTAAATTATCGGTCTGTCTCCTCCAGCCTTACTGTGAATGTACCCTCTCCTCCGGAGTATTTCTCAGCAATAAGGAAACAGTTTCCACCTTGACCGAAATTTACAGTAAAATTAAGAAGCGAGTTGGTTCCAGAGCCACCGTCATCATCGGTAAGCCGGTATCCGTCTGCCAGTATCAATGTGATGATGGGATCCAGTTCATCACTTTCAACGGAAATGGAATAACTGTATCCTTCCTGCAGGCTCATTTGAAAAAGGAGGCTTTCTATATCATATGAAAGGTATTCTGAAACTGCTCTTCCCGATCTGAGAGTGTTGATCGTTTCTTCTGTTTCGCTGTAGGAGAAGGTTACCACGCAGCCGCTTGAGCCGCTGTACTGTGATACAAGAGCTATGTACTCACCGGGAAGAAGAGGCTGGACTATCCTTGAATTGGAACCGAGATCGCCGTAATCATCGTTGGATGAGACAAATTCAATGTTATTGTCTTCACCTCTTCTAAGCAGTGTAAGGCATACGTCTATATCACCTGAAGCATTTACTTCGTACACCATAGCATTCTCAATCGTGAATACGAATCCGGCAACGGGAGACAACGGGTTCAGAAATCCTGGAACTTCCCAGTTATCCCTCATTTCAGGCCACCAGCCCATGGCGAAGTTCCGATTTTCCACAATTTCTGAGGTGTATTCTGTGCCGGGCTCAAGGGCCTGTACTTCCTCTATCTGCAAGACTTCCTCGCCCAGAATCTCAAGTTCCAGCGAGAACCTGCCGCTGTTTCCTGTTGAGTAGGGCATAACAAGGGCAATGTAATTACCTGCTTCAAGTTCTCTAACTATTCTGGAGTTTGAACCGCTGTAGTCGTCGTTGGACTCTATGAAACTGTAAGTACCGTCATAGGCTTCCATCAGAACAAGATATGGATCGAAATCATCGGATTCCAGTAAAAGAGAAACAAGACCGGCGCTGTCCAGCGAAAAAGGATACAACCTCGCCTGAGGATAATTCGTGATGTAAACATCATCCTGAAAGGATTCCCTCAGAATTCTGTCAAGATAAGAATCGAATCTGTTGTCATCGATCCAGCCTGTAATCGTACCATCCGAAAAATCAGAGGCTTCCTGATATACCTCTAGATCGTTTGCCGTACCCTCTTTAACAATAACATCGTACAATCCTCTGGAATCATCCGGAGAAAAAACCAGGAGTTTCGCTCCGGAGGGAATATCCTGTACCACCAGACGGGCATTGGCTGATAGCTTCCAGTTGTCATTAAAAGCTATCAGGTTGCCATCGTTATCAATCAAAGCGGTAACAGGATCAAAATCATGACTTCTGACATCAATCGTAAGTATGCCGTTTCCTGATACACTATGTACTGCGGTATAGGTATCGAGCTGTACAGGACATCCTTCCTCGAAAAGGATCTGACCTGCTTCAGGCCAGGCATCAATAATAGTATGTGACTTCTCGGGCAACGAGCTTCTTATATCATTTCCAGGAGTCGCAACATTGTTGGAACAACCTGTTGATAAAATAAGAACAGCAGCGGTAAAGCCAAGTAACTTTTTCATATCTTCTCCTGATTCTGTGAAATTCCTGTGATATAATAATACTTCCGTGATAACGGTGTTATTCCATATTCAGAAATACTGATTTCTTACTTCAATTCTACCGACTTGAATTTCTTCTTGAGGTCTTTCCCCGCATCCATGAACAGTTCTTTGATGTGATCATCCATGGTAAAGTAGAATATCTGCCAGCCTTTTTTAATCATGTTGAGAGTATGGCTGATGAGGTTCCTTCTTCTGACCCAGTCGGAGCGCTGGAAGGCGTCGTCAAGGATGAGGAACGCGGGCTGCTGCATCGCAAGTTCAGCAAAGCCTGTTCTAAGAGCGAAGTACACCTGTTCACGTGCTCCGGTGCTGAGTGTTTCCAGAGGAAACTCGTCTCCGGTTTTTGAATTGAGGTTGAGATCTCCCTCATCTGTGAGAATTACTCCGATGTAACGGTCTGTAAGCGCAAGAAGCGGTTCTGTGAGCACTTCCGATTTCAGGGAAGATTTTATCCTTGCGTTCTCCTTGTTTCTGAATTCGTTTATTGTTTTACAAACCTCGATTTTCGCCAGGATTTCCGCTGTGATATCCCTGTACTCTTCCGTGATTTTTTCCTGTTTGTATTCAAGCGCTGTCAGAAGTTCTTCCCATGTATCGGTGGTGTTTCCTGATGTTTCACCTGCAAGGCGGGATTTAAGAGATTCAAGGCTGAGCTTCTCTATATTGAGTTTAGCTTCAGTCAGTATGAGTTCATCATGTCTGTGTCTCAGGGCTTCGGTATCCCACTCCACTTCTGCAGCGGTCTCCAGATATTCTTCCTGCGGAATATCCAATCTTGCAAGGGTGTTCTCAAGCTCTCTTATCCTATTATCAAGATCGACCATCTTGTCCTTGATCGTCTTTATAACGCTGTCCCACTCCCCTTCCGCAGGAGTGCTGCCGGTCATTGATCTGAATCGATCTGATATTTGCTCTTTCCTTGTTTCGATGTCGCGATTAGCCTCCTGAAGGTTCTGAGCAAGGTTTTCCGCAAGGATATGCTTTTTGTTAAGGTCATCAGTTAAGACCTTGAGCTTCGCAAAGTCTGTCAGATCGCTGCTGAATCTCTTCTGGAATTCATGCTCAAGTTTTCTCAGTTCTTCCTTTTCCGCGAGGGGAACTGCCTTCGGTTCCAGAAATATGCGAATGACCATGACTATGAATGCTCCGATTGCGCCTCCGATCATAAGGTACCAGTAGAAGAAACTCCCCGCAACAGCAACCGCCAGGAAAGCGAGTATCAGTATCATGAGAATCAGATTGGCCTTTGGCCGTTTTGATTGTTTCTCCATAATTCCACGGTAGATTTCGAGAGCGGTGGTTGTCCACTTATAGTCATCCTCGCTTTTTTTGAATTTTTTCAGCTTGTCTTCCCTGCTTGATATACCTTTGTATTTCTCTCGGAGGATATTAATATCTGTTGCCTGCTGCTGCAGATCCTTCTCCGTGGGTCGATTGTCTTTTTCAATTTTGAGATGCTGAAGCCTTGTTTCCGAATTAAGAGCATGATGGCGCTTTGCCTTCTCAAGCTCTTTGATATCTTTCTTGAGCTTCATCTCCTCTTTCTTGAGTAAACTGATAGTTCCAAGTGAAGCGTTCTCGTCTATTTCACTTCTTAAAGAGGAAAGGCGGGTTCTTTCTTCTGCTATTTCGCTTCTCTTTTTTATCAGTCCTCTGGAAGCACCTTCTATGATACCTTGAGTGATATGAGCTTCTCTGATGGTCTGGCTGATGTTATTCTCAATCTGATCAAGAGTTACTTCCCCTGAAAGAAAGGTTTTAA
>DAOWJX010000017.1 GCA_030640155.1 Candidatus Aegiribacteria sp.
CACTGTCGTAATTTCCAAGCCTGTTTTCTATTTCAGCAAGATGATAGAAGCAGCCTGCAAGTTCCTCATTCCCGCCTTGAAGTTCTTCCCGCAGTATCCGGATCGCCCTCTCGTAATGCTCAATGGAATTCTGATTTCTATATTCCGACCAGGCGCGAGCGCCTGCGCTGATACTGTATTTCAGGGCTTTCTCCCAATTCTCCGAGAGGTTGAAATGATAAGCCAGTACCGAACTGTAATCTTCCTTTCTATCGGAATGAATCTCTTCAAGAGTTGATCCTATTCTTCCATGAATTGTTTTCCTTCTCTTTCTGAGAATGGAGTCATATGCCACATCTTTTATCAGAACATGCGAGAAGATGTACTCCAATTCGTGGAATACAGACATATATGCCAGCCCGACTTCAACACATGTCTGTAAATCGGAATGAACATCTGAAAGCATTACTCTTCGTACGATTTCTTCGTCGAAACTCAGACCGATGACACTTCCAATCTTCAGGCATTCCTTTGCCTGCTCTTCCAGTCTGTCAATTCTAGCCATAACCATTGAAAAGATACTGCCTGGAAGTTTATCATCACTATAGCTATCTGTCCGTACCCAGGTCTGATCTGCTTTTTTTATCAGACATTTTTCTATCAGGTAAAGAAGGAGCTGCACCAGGTAGAATGGATTTCCTTCTGCTCTGCTATTGATCATCTGTTCAAGTTCACCATCGAGTCGTTTTCCATCAAGTATTTCAAGCAGGAGTTTATCAGAATCGCAGGCTTTCAAACCTACAAGATTCATTTTATGAAAAGGAATTTCTTCTCTAAGTGAGAAACTTCGATCATCGGGTCTTTTCGACAGAATAAAGGAGACCTTGAGGCCCGAGTGGTTCAGAACAGTTCTGGCAATGTACTTGATTGCTTCCAGATCTTCCTCCTGAGAACAGTGTATATCCTCAAAGATGACGCAAACCGGATCTTTAAATGCCTGAATAATTTCACATATTCCATCAAGGAGGTTTTCTCTTCTCAAGCGAGGAGGCAGCACATCATAGGTAGAGGAATGGTAATCCAGGAAGAAAAGCATCCGACCAAGGAAAACCTCTCTATTCAAAAGAGCAGCATTATCACTTCTATCAAGCCCGGTAAGGAATTCTCTCAGTTTTTCTCTTTTCGCATTCTTCGAGTCGTTTTCCATGATTCCCGACAGATTTCCCAGCATGGACGCGAAGAGATGATTTGCCTGACCATGTTCGACGCAGGTTCCATGGAGTACTGAGTAACCGTTTTTATTCAACAGTCGCATAAGCTTGCGGAGAAGGCTTGTTTTTCCGATCCCGGCGGCACCGGTCAATTCGATTATCGTGTTCTTCTGTTTCATCAGATCTGAAATTTCCCGAAGCTCAGCTGTTCTGCCAACAAAAGAGTATCGATCCATGATCTCTCTTTTTTTCCTGTGAGGTGAAAACCGTTTTAAAGGTTCCGTCTTGCCTTTCACATGAATACATTCAAGATCCCTGAACTCGAACTCATCCTTTGTTATCCTGTATACACCTTCGGAGACGATAATACCGCCAGAGTCAGCAGAATCAGCCAGTCGCGCCGCAGTATTAACCACATCACCTATTACGGTGTACTGCCTGCTCCAGTCATTTCCAATCGTGCCGGCGAAAGCGTATCCCTCGTTGATTCCAAATGCTGTTTCAAAGATATCATATTTTACGAGAATTTCGCGAAGCTCCAGGCTTGCACAAACAGCGTTTGCCACCTCATTACCTGATGAAAGGGGAGCCCCGAAGATAAGGAATATCCTGGAGCCACTCGGAAGAATGTTGTCAACCAACTGGACAAATCCCTTGTACTTTCCAGCTATTCGAGAAACATCAAGATACAGGCTCTGAAGTTGCTTAAATGGAGGATTATCCTCATCGTATCCTCGTAAATTAAGGAACATCGCGACTATTGATCTGTGCTCTCCATAAGTATTCCCGGAACCCGGTCCGGGAAAAGCTGTTTCGGGAATATCAGGAATCAGATAACCCTTACCTCCAGGAATTGATTTCGATTCCGCGAAAGATATTTCACCTCTCCGAGCAGTGCGCTCTATCCTGGATATTTTTTCAATAAGCTCTCCGGCAAGGAAAATGTGGGCTCTGCTGTCGTTACCCACGATGAATTCGTTCCATGTTCCCGATCCGAGAATTATTTTTATATCCAGCCTGCACACATCTGCGTCCGTTTCGATATTCTCGAATCTTCCTACTGCTTTCATCATTCTCTTCGCGCAGTCATTTGATGATTCGGCAGACGTGAATCGCGCAAGAATGGAATCACCTGCTGATGAGATTATACTTCCGCCATATTCCCGAATGATTGTGAACATTGAATCGAAATACATATTGAGCAGATCTGTAAGATCTTCAGTACCTTTTTTCCCGCGTATGCCCAGCTTTTCCGTCAGTTCGGTGAAGCCTGAAATATCAGCAAACAGAAGTGACCCGGAAAAGATGTGCTGACCACTTCTGATAATGTTCACATCTTCTGGAACAAACGGGTTTTTCAATGGTGCTCCTTTACAGACAGACACATACATATTTAAGTCTACTAGGAAGAGATACAATATCCCTGTCAAGGGAGATTAACCTTGCAGGGAGGGTTGACCAGGTGGATTCCGGGCATAGATTTGCACAAGTTCGAACATTCACAAACAGAAACGGATGACCTTGAACGGCAGAAAAGTTTCAGAGAGAACCATCAGGCGTCTCAGCCACTATGCGCGGTGTCTCAGGCACACCAGAATTAAAGGAAAAAAAATCGTTACATCAGAATACCTGGCGAAAAGATGCGGGATTTCTTCAGCGGGAGTAAGAAAGGATCTTGCCGTATTCGGAGAGTTCGGTAAGCAGGG